>NZ_JBFPJR010000015.1:0-103292 GCF_040838215.1 Nocardioides eburneus
GATGCAGGTCGCGGTCAACGGCGACATCGCCAACTGGATGATCCCGGGCGCCATGGTCAAGGGCATGGGCGGCGCGATGGACCTCGTCTCCGGCGCCGGCCGGGTCATCGTGCTCATGGAGCACGTCACCAAGAAGGGCGAGCACAAGCTGCTCACCGAGTGCGCCCTGCCGCTCACCGGCAGCGGGATCGTGAAGCGGGTCATCACCGATCTCGCGGTCCTCGATGTCGCGGGCACGCACTTCGAGCTCGTCGAGCTCGCCCCCGGCGTCTCGTACGACGACGTGGCCACCGCGACCGGCGGCCCGGTCATCGACAAGACCGCCGCCGCCGTCTGAGTCGCCGAGAGGTCACTGATTCCGCGAGAAGTCACCGCTTCCACGCGAGACGTCAGTCATTGAGTTCGAGAGGTCACCCGGCTCCGGCCGGGTGACCTCTCGGCGTTCACGCCGGGCGCCGCTCGACCAGCTTCTCGGCGTCGAGCAGGGCGCACGCGACGACACCGGCCACGAGACCCCAGAACGCCGAGCCGATGTGGAGCACGGTGACGTCCGAGACAGTGACGAGGAACGTGACGAGTGCGCCGGTCGCGAACGGTCCGGAGAAGCCGGTGAGGAAGGCGCCCTGGAGCGCCTTGAGCATGGCGAGGCCGCCGAGGGCGGCGACGAAAGCGCCAGGCATCGTGGTGATGATCCGGACCATTCCTGGGGCGAAGAGCCCGAACGAGATGGCCAACGCACCACAGGTCACCGCGGCGGCGTAATGCCGTCGCCGGTCCCCCGACGCCGTGACCAGCGCGTTGGTCGGACCGGCCAGGCAGGTCGAGGCGGCACCGAGCGGAGCGGCGACGAGCGAGGCCACGCCACAGGCGAAGGTGATGCGGTCCATCGGCGGCCGGTGGCCGGCGGCCTGCAGGACCGCCATGCCCTGGCCGTTCTGCACCACGATGACGGTGATGACGAGCGGGACCGCGAGCTCGACGAACACCGGCACGTGGAAGACCGGCGCCTGCCAGGCCGGCTCGACCAGCCAGCGCCCGGAGGCATGGACCGGCGAGCCCCGGCCGAGGACGACGACGACGCCGACCACCAGCGCCGCCAGCACCGGCGGCACCCACCGGGCCAGGGTGGGCAGAGCGCTGACCGCGACGAAGGCGCCGACCATCGCCCCCGCGAGCGCGACGTCGTGGTTGATGGCCTCCACGAGGTCGGTACCGAAGTGGAGGAACACCCCGGCCACCATCGCCATGACGACCGGCATCGGGAGCAGCCGCATGACCCGCTCCACCTGTCCACTCAGCGAGAGCAGGACCATGAGCACGGCCGCCATGATGAAGCCGCCGACCACCTCCGGCCAGGTCGTGCCCGCGGACATCGCCTGCCCGACCACCACCGTGCCGGGGATGGTCCAGAAGAACGCCAGTGGCTGACGCGTCACGAGCGACGTGACGATCGTGAGCAAGCCGTTCAGCACGAAGACGCCCGCCACCCAGGAGGCGACCACCTTCGGCTCGAGCCCGGCCGAGCGCCCGACGGCGAGAATCACCGCGACCGGGCCGGTGGCCGAGAACAAGAAGCCGATCAGACCGTTGAGCAGCTCGTGGCGACCGAGGTCGGCGCGCAGCGTGCGCTGAGCCGCCACCGCGTCAGAGAGCTCACGGGCGGTCAGGTCGTCGACACTCATCAATCAGACTCCGGGAGAGAGGACTGGCGGTGGGCAGCGAGCTCGGTCCGGGAGCGGACGCCGAGCTTCGTGTAGATCCGGGTGAGGTGGTATTGCACGGTCTTCGGTGAGACGTAGAGCCGCGCGGCGACCTCCTTGTTGGCCAGGCCGGAGGCGACCAGGTCGGCGACCTGCTCCTCCTGCGGTGTCAGGGCGTCGGGGGCGCGGCCCGCGCGTTCCCCGTGGACACCGCCGGCCTTGAGCTCCCGGTCGCAGCGTTCGACGTACGTCGTCGCGCCGAGGCCGAGATAGAGCTCGCGCGCCGCGGTGAGCATCTCGTCGGCCTCGCGGCGCTTCCCGGCCCGGCGCAGCGTCTGGCCGTAGGCGAAGTGGACCCGGGCGAGGTCGTGGCGCAGCGAGGTCCCGTCGAGGAGTGCGAGCGACTCCTCGAAGACCCGCCGGGCGGCCGGAAGGTCCCCGGTGGCACCGAGGAGCCGGCCACGGGCGTAGCCGAGGCGTGCCCGTGTCGAGCGGTGGTCCCGCTCGGTCGCCCGCTGCTCGTGGGGCTGGAGGAGCGCATCGGCCGCGGCGTACCGACCCTCGACGACGAGCGCGTTGGCCAGCACGTCGACCCACGGCCAGAAGCCGGGCTCGTCGAGGGTCGTGCCGGGCGCCATCGCGACGAGAGGCTCGAGCGTACGACGCACGCGGGCGTAGTCCGCCTCCGCCTCGGCGATCTGGGCCCGGGCGAGCAGCGTCGGAACCCGCATCATCGGATAGCCCTGCGTGACCGACTCCGCCGCGCGTACGGCGGCGACCGCCTCGGTCCAGTCTCCGCGCAGCGCCTGGATCTGGGTCGCGGTCCAGGCGAGCAGCGGATCGGCGAGGACGATCCCGCTCTCCGCGGCGAGTCGGCGGCCCTGCTCGACGGTCGCGAGCGCCGTGTCCCAGTCACCGGTGAGGAACTGGACGCGGGCGAGCCAGCCGAGCGCCCACAGCGAGATCCGCGCCGACCCGCCGAGGAAGGCCATCGACACCGCTGCTTCGAGGCTGGTGCGCGCGCCGTCGACGTCGTCCTCGATCACCTGCAGCCAGCCGCGGCCCATCCTGACCCGCTGCGCCTGGGCTCCGTGCGGGACGCGCGCTGCGACGTCGGCGTACGCCGCCACGGCCTCCGCGCGCCGGCCGGAGCCGGCCATCCCGAGACCACGGATGGCGGCCGCCTCGAGGCCGGCGTGCGACTCCCTGCCGCCCAACTCGATCGCCTTGTCCGCCCAGCGGACCAGCTCGGAGCCGCGACACTGCACGAGCGCGTGGAGCACGAACCGCTGCGCGATGAGCGCCGCGGTCTCCGGGTCGCGCTCGAGGTTGACGATCTCCCACGCCCTGCGCAGCCGTACGTCGGCCTCGGCCGCCCGGCCACGGAGGATCGCGAGGTAGGCGAGGGTGACGTCGCGCAGCGGTGTCTCGCGGAGGCTCTCGACGGCCGGCACCATGGCGGCCGCGCCGACGCAGTCACCGGCCGCGATCCGGGCGTCGACCGAGCGGGTCAGCCGCTCGTCGTGCAGCAGCGGGTCGGCGGTGAGACGACTGGCGTCGCGGAACAGCGTCGCGGCCTCGGCCCATGCCCCCTCGGCGCCTCGCGCCCGGGCCTGGCGGTCGAGCTCGTCAGCCAGCGCGCCGTCGGGCGTCGGGGTGGCCGCGACGAGGTGGCCGAGCCGTTGCACCGGATCGGTGACGACCTCGGCGGCCTTGCGGTGCGCCGTCGCGGCCCGGCGTACGCCCATGCGGTCCACGACGGCGGCCCGCACCAGGGCGTCCCGCAGTCGCGGGTGTTGCTCGAACCACGGCGCCAGCAGCCCGGCGCGATCGGCCTCGTCGAGGGCGGAGAGGGGGTCCTCGAGCCCGGCGAGACGCGCGACGTCGCCGAGCGGATGGCCGTCCTCGAGGATGGCGAGCGCCTCCACGAGCGCGCACGTCTCGGGGCTGCACCGCGCGACCCGGGACGCGACGTCGACGAGGACATGCGCCGGGGCGGGCAGGCGTGAGTCCGGCCGCGACCAGACGGCGGCCGGGACCTCGTCGAGCAGAGCGAGGGCGTCTCGCGGGTTGCCGCCGGTGTGCCGGGCCAGGACCCCGGCCATCGTCGGGTGGAGGACGCGCCCACGCAGCGCCGCGAGCTCGGCCGTGGCCGCCGCGTCCAGGCCCTCGAGTCTCAGCTCGTCCGAGGCGAGCCGGACCAGCTCGGAGGGCAGGTGGCGGCCGGCCGCCACGACCAGCAGCGGGGCGTGACGGTGCCGTCGTACGGCGGACGAGAGCGCGTGCAGCGAGACCGGGTCGGCCTCCCCGGCATCGTCCACGGCGACCAGCGCCGGCCGGGACGGAAGGCGCCCGACGAGCTGGTCCGCGGCCGCCACCGGGTCGTCGGATACGTCGGCCTGCAGGAGCTGCCGCAGCAGCGACCCGGGAGTCGTCGACTCCCAGCTCGCGGCCCGCGCGAAGAGCGCCGCACCGGCGCATCGGTCGGCGAGCCGGCGCAGCAGCGCGCTCTTCCCGATGCCGGGCTCGCCGGTGAGCAGCACGAGGTCGGCCCCCGACCCGGTGGTCTGCGCGAGTCGTCGCTCCAGCTCGCCCAGCTCGCCGTCCCTCCCGACGCACCCGGCCATGGGGATGAGCACCCTCACACCCTAACGAGGGTCACGTCGTCCGACTCCCATCCGATCCCTCCAGCGCCCGCATCCCTCGCTCAACCGAGGTCACCGCCGGCCACGGGCAGGACCGTGCCGGTGATGTAGCTGGCCTCCTCGGACGCCAGGAAGCAGATCGCCGCTGCCTGCTCGTCGAGCGTGCCGTAGCGGTGGAGCAGCGCCGAGTCGACGGTCTGGTCGATGTGGGCCTGGAACCACGCCTTCTCCTGCTCGGTGCGCGGCTCCGGCGTGCCGCGCGAGATGCGGCGCGGCGGCGCCTCGGTGCCGCCCGGGGCGGTCGCGACCACGCGGATGCCGGCGTCGGCGTACTCCATGGCGAGGGAGGCGGTGATGGCGTTGATGCCGCCCTTCGCCGCGGAGTAGGGGATCCGGTGGATGCCGCGCGTCGCCGCGGAGGAGACGTTGACGATCACGCCCGCGCCGCGCTCGACCATGCCCGGCAACACCGCCCGGCAGGCGTAGAGCGTGGTCATCAGGGAACGATCGACCTCGGCGCGGATCTCGGCGTCGGTGAACTCGGTGAACGGCTTGAAGTTGATCGCGCCGCCCACGTTGTTGACCAGCACGTCGACGCGGCCGAAGCGAGCGAGCGCCTGGCTGACGATCGAGGTCGCGCCTTCGTAGTGCTCGAGATCGGCGGTCACGGCGAGTGCCTTCGGGCCGTGGGCGGTGAGCTCGTCGGCCAGCTCCGTGACCAGCTCGGAGCGGTCGGCCAACACGAGCAGCCCGCCCTCGGCGCTGATCCGGCGCGCGACCTGGGCACCGATGCCCTGCGCGGCGCCCGTCACGACGACCACCAACTGGTCGAAGCGGCCCGGCGTCACGAACCGCGGGCGCTTCGCCGCCATCGTGTCCGACATCGCCCGCCGCATCGTCTCCTTCGAGCGCTCGGCGTGCGCGACGATCAGCGCCCGGGCCGCCTCGCGGTCGCCCGCCTCGAAGGCGGTGACGATGTCGAGGTGGTCCTGCGCGCACAGCGGGTGGCACCAGGTCGCATGGCGCAGCACCTCCTCCATCCGGCCCTTCACCCCCAACGCCTGGTAGGCCTGGAGCAGGTGGTCGTTGCGGGTCTGCGCGAAGAGGTAGTCGTGGAACGCCGCGTTGGTCTCGGTGTAGCCCGCCGCGTCCGTGAACCTGTCGCCGACGACGTACGGCACGGTCGACTCGGCCAGCAGGCGGTAGCCGGCCAACTGCTGCGACGTCATCCGCCCGATGGTCAGCTCCAGGGCGCCCAGCTCCAGCGCCTCCCGGGCCTCGAAGATCGCGTCGCTGGAGCGGACGTCGGGGTGCTCCTCGCCGATCTGGTAGCCGTCCGGCGCCACCGCCGAGACGTCGCCCGTTCCCGCCGAGGCGTCACTCGTTCCGCGCGAGAGGTCACTCGTTCCCGCCGAGAGGTCACCGAGCTGGGAGGCGAACACCTGCTGCCCCGCGATCGCCCGGGCAGACCCGGCCGGAAGTAGCTCCTCACCGGCCTCCAGCGTGCCGGGCTCGCCCCCGCTCGTGCCCGGCACGCCGATGAACTGGCCGGCCACACGGCGTACGACGTCGGACTCGTCTCCCACCGCGACCGCGCCGTCCCACGGCGCGATGTCGGCTGCCGGCAGCACCTCCTGGCCGGCGATCCCGCGCGCCTCGGCATGGAGCTCGAGGACGACCGACTCCGCGGCCGGAACCACCGACGCCTCGGCCGGAAGGAGTGACCTCTCGCGCGGAAGGGGTGACTTCTCGGCGAGATCAGGCGACTCCTCGGCGGGAACGGGTGACTCCTCGGCGGGTGGGGCCGCGGCGAGGGCGAACTTCTCGTAGTAGAAGCCGGTCGGCTCGACGCCGATGCCGGCGACGTGGCCGCGCACCGCCTCGACCATCGGCGGCGGACCGCAGAGGTAGATCGCGACGTCACCCTCGTGCAGATGCTCGCGCTCGATCAGGCTCATCACGTAGCCCCGGTGGGGCGCCGAGCTGGCCGGGTCGGAGACGCAGTAGTCCCAGGTGAGGCCCGGCAGCTCCGCGGCGAGCGCCTCGAGGTCCTCCAGGCCGCACAGGTCGTCGTCGGTGCTGACGCCGTAGACGAGGTGGGCACGGCGGTCGGACCCGTCCGCCTGCAGCTTCCGCAGCATCGCCAGGATCGGCGCGAGCCCGGTGCCCCCGGCGAGCAGCAGGACCGGCCGCTCGGTCTCGCGCAGGAAGAACGAGCCGTTGGGCCCGGTGAACGACACCTCGTCGCCGACCCGGGCGCGCTCGGTCAGCCAGGTCGACATCGCCCCGCCGGGGGTCAGCTTGACGAGGAACGTCAGCCGCTCCTCGTGCGGCGCGTTGCTGAACGAGTAGGAGCGCGTCACGTCGGTCCCGGGGACGGCGATGTTGACGTACTGCCCCGGCAGGAACGCCAGCTCTCCGCGGTTCGGGATCTCGATCCCGAGCCTGACCGTCGTCGGCGACACCCGCTCGAGCTCCACGACGGTGCCGGCGTACGTCGCCGCCCGCGTCTTCGCGACCGCCGACGTGCTCGCGATCTGGAGCACGAGGTCGGTGTGCGGCCGCAGCTGGCACGGCAGCACATAGCCCTCCGACGCCTCCGCCTCCGACAGCGCGTCGTCGATATAGACGCCGTGCTCGTAGTCCCCCGACTCGCAGAACGCCTTGCACGTGCCGCAGGCGCCGTCGCGACAGTCCAGCGGGATGTTGATCCGTTGACGGTACGACGCGTCGGCGACGGTCTGGTCCTCGCGACAGGTGATGAAGCGGGTGACCCCGTCCTCGAAGGCGAGCGCCACCGAATGGGTGTCCGCGCCGGTGGTCGCCTCGGTGCCGGGCTCGCTCTCCAGTGCAGTCATGACCCCACCTCAGAAGTGGTAGACGTCCACCACGTGGTGGATGTAGTCGTTCTTGAGCACAACGGTCTTGCGCCGGATCAACGGCTGCTCGCCGGAGAAGTCGATCGTGTAGAACGACGTCCCGTAGTAGGGGTCGACGGTGTGATAGCGGAAATACATCGTGTGCCAGTTGAAGCGCACGTCGACCACGTCGCCGCGCCGCTCGATCACCTCGACGTTGCTGATGTTGTGCGACGTCCGGGGCTCCGGGATCGAGGTCGCCGAGGAGCGCTCGGTCCGGATTCGGAAGACCCGGTCCTCCAGACCGCCCTTGTTGGGGTAGTAGATCAGCGAGATCTCGCTCTGCGGGTCCTCGGTGAGCCGGTCGGTGTCGTCCCACGCAGGCATCCAGTAGACGACGTCGTCGGCGTAGCAGCCGAGCCAATTCTCGAACTCTCGGTCGTCGAGGTAGCGCGCCTCGCGGTAGAGGAACTGCTCGATCGAGTTCTGGGTGATCAGCGTGCTGCCCGCGTCGGCCGCCGACGGCGTACCCATGCTGGTGCTCTGCGCGATGGTCATCTCAGCGCTCCGTCCCGTTCGCGTGGCGGTTCTGAAAGGCCGCCTCCTCCTTCGCCACCGCTGCGCGCATCGTCTCCAGCCAGTAGCCGTGCTGGACGGGGTAGAGCCCCTCGTCCTCGTTCTTGACGCCGGCGGAGATGACTCCGTCCATGCCGAGCGCCGTCGCGACCGGGTCCGGACCGGTGAGCCAGTGCTCGGCGCCGCGGCTCATGTCGTTCCATGGGGCGTTGGTCGCGCGGAAGGTGAGCTGGCAGGAGCGGAACTCCTCCAAGTCGTCGGGGGTCGCCATGCCGGAGGCGTTGAAGAAGTCCTCGTACTGCCGGATCCGCCAGGCCCGGGCCTGCTTGCTCTCACCCTTCGGGGCGATGCAGTAGATCGTGACCTCGGTCTTGTCCGGCGCGATCGGGCGGAAGTGCCGGATCTGCGTCGAGAACTGGTCCATCAGGTAGACGTTCGGGTAGAGGCACAGGTTGCGGGAGCCCTTGACCATGAACTCCCCCTTGGCATCCCCGAACGTCGCCTTGAGCTCGTCCATCCGGTCCCAGAGCGGTCGGTCCTGTGGATTGCCGGCCCAGGTCCACAGGCACAGGTGGCCGTTCGGGTAGGACCAGTAGCCGCCGCCCGACTTGCCCCACTGACCGGCGTCGAGGGTCTTGGTCTCGTTCTTCGACTCACCGGTGTTGCGGCGCGACGTCGTGGCGGCGTAGTTCCAGTGCGTGGCCGTCACGTGGTAGCCGTCAGCGCCGTTCTCCGCCTGGACCTTCCAGTTCCCGTCATAGGTGTACGTCGACGCGCCGCGCAGCACCTCGAGGCCGTCGGGCGACTGGTCGACGAGCATGTCGATCACCTTCGTCGTGTCGCCGAGGTGCTCCTCCAGCGGCACGACGTCGGGGTTGAGGCTTCCGAAGAGGAACCCGCGGTAGCTGGCGAACCGCTCGACCTTCGTCATGTTGTGGGAGCCGTCGACGTTGAACGTCGCCGGGTAGCCCGCGCCCTCAGGGTCCTTGACCTTGAGAAGCGTGCCGTCGTTGCGGAAGGTCCAGCCGTGGAAGGGACAGGTCAGCGTCGTACGGTTGTCGGTCTTCTTGCGGCAGATCATCGCGCCGCGGTGGGCGCAGGCGTTGATGAGCAGATGAAGCTCGCCGTCCTTGTCGCGGGTGATCACGACGGGCTGCCGGCCCATGTACGTCGTGAAGTAGTCGCCCGGCTTCGGCAGCTGGCTCTCGTGGGCGAGGTAGATCCAGTTGCCCTCGAAGATGTGCTTCATCTCGAGCTCGAAGATCTCCTCGTCGGTGAAGATCCGACGGTTGGCCCGGAAGACACCGGCCTCCCGGTCGTCGACGACGGCATCGGCGAGCACCGTCTCGAGGTGGTCGAAGGTGTCCGTCGCCGGGCCACCCAGGCTCCGAGGAGTCGTGGGGCGCTCCGAGGTTGCGGTCATGATCTGCCTCCAGCAAGTCGTGGTCCCTCGACCTTGACACTGCGTGGCGGTCGTCACACCCGGGCAATACCTAGTCCCGACCTAGGCACCCTTTGATCGTCACCGCTTATCAATCATGCGCAAACGCGTCCTTGTCCTTGATAGATCACCGGTCCTAGCGTGGCAGTCGTCACGTGGCGACCGTCACACCGACGGACCGTCGCGCGGAGGATGAAAGGACGCCCCATGGAGTTGCGCCACCTGCGCTATTTCGCGGCCGTCGCCGAGACCTGCCACTTCGGGCAGGCGGCGGAGCGGCTCCACATCGCGCAGCCCGCGCTCTCCCAGGCGATCCGCCAGCTCGAGACCGAGCTCGACGTCACGCTCTTCACCCGGACGACGCGCCAGGTCGCGCTCACCCCCGCCGGCGAGTTCCTCCAGGCGGAGGCGGCCCGCGTGCTCGCCGCGGTCGACGACAGCGTCCGAGGCGTACGACGGATCGCGGCCGGCCGCCACGGCCTGCTGCGCCTCGGGCTGACCGGCACGGCCGCCTTCTCCCACCTGCCCCACATCGCGCGGGTCGTGAAGCGCGAGCTGCCCGGCGTCGCCCTGGAGATCCACGCCGACCTGCTCACCCCCGCCCAGTGCGACGGGCTCCGCAACGGCGTGCTCGACCTCGGGATCCTCCGTCCGCCGCTGACCGGCGACGGCATCGACCTGCGGACCATCGAGGTCGAGCCGCTGGTGCTGGCCCTGCCGACCGACCATCGCCTCGTTGCCGAACCGGTCATCTCGATGGCCGACCTGCGCAGCGAGCCGTTCATCGTCTACGGGATGCGCGACTCGGCGGTCAACGAGGCCGTCCTGCGCAGCTGCCGCACGGCCGGGTTCATGCCCCACCGTGAGCACGAGGCGCCCGGGACCGCGGTGCTCCTCGCCCTGGTCGCCGCTGGTCTCGGCGTCTCGATCGTGCCCGCCGGCGTACGCTCCCTCCCCCTCGAGGGCGTGGTCTTCCGCGACCTGCTCGACGCCGGCACGGTCGAGCTCGCCCTGGGCCGCCGCCACGACGACGACAGCCCGGTCGTCGACGCCGTCGTCGGCGTGCTCGCTGCGTCCTCCCTCCTCGGCCGCGTCCCCCACGCGCTCGCCGCCGCCCTGCCCACCGACTTCCCCGAGCGAGGCCTCCGATGAAGATCACGAAGGTGGAGGCGATCCCCTTCGCCATCCCCTACGTCAAGCCCCTCCGCTTCGCCAGCGGTGAGGTCCACACGGCCGAGCACGTGCTCGTCCGGGTCCACACCGACGACGGCGTGGTGGGCGTCGCCGAGGCGCCGCCGCGGCCGTTCACCTACGGCGAGACCCAGGCGGGGATCGTCGCCGTCATCGACCAGATCTTCGGTCCACAGGTCACCGGCCTGACCCTCCTCGAGCGCGAGGTCGTCCAGGCGCGCCTGGGCCGCACGATCGGCAACCCGACCGCCAAGGCGGCCATCGACATGGCGATGTGGGACGCCCTCGGCAAGACGCTCGACCTGCCGGTGAGCGAGCTGCTCGGCGGCTACACCGACCGGATGCGCGTCTCCCACATGCTCGGCTTCGAGGAGCCGGCGACGATGGTCGCCGAGGCCGAGCGGATGGTCGACACCTACGGCATCCGCACCTTCAAGGTGAAGGTCGGCCGACGCCCCGTCAGCCTCGACACCGCCGTCGTCCGCGCGCTGCGGGAGCGGTTCGGCGACGCCGTCGAGCTGTACGTCGACGGCAACCGCGGCTGGAACGCCTCCGAGTCGCTCCGCGCGATGCGCGAGATGGCCGACCTCGGCCTGCTCTTCGCCGAGGAGCTCAACCCCGCCGACGACGTGCTCGGCCGACGCTGGCTGGTCGGCCAGCTCGACGTCCCGTTCATCGCCGACGAGTCCGTCCCGACCCCGGCCGACGTCACCCGCGAGGTGCTCGGCGGCTCGGCCACGGCGATCTCGATCAAGACCGCGCGCACCGGCTTCACCCAGAGCCAGCGGGTGCACCACCTCGCCGAGGGGCTCGGCCTCGAGGTCGTCATGGGCAACCAGATCGACGGCCAGGTCGGCACCGCCTGCACGGTCGCGTTCGGGGCGGCGTACCGGCTCACCTCGCAGCGCGCCGGAGAGCTGTCCAACTTCTTGGACATGAGCGACGACCTGCTCACCGAACCGCTCGACATCCGGGACGGCGAGCTCGTGCTCCGGCCACAGGCCGGCATCGGCATCGAGATCGACCCCGACAAGCTCGCGCGCTACCGCACCGACGGCTAGCCGACGCCCGACCGACGCATCACCCAGAACCTCCCCGGGGATCCCGAGAGCCCCGGGCACCAGGAATCAGCAGAACCACAAGGAGATGACCATGACCACCACCGACGCCGCGGTCGAGACCGCGACCGCCGCCGCCTCCGGTGCTTCGGCGACCGAGCGCTTCCACACCGACAAGTCGCCCTACGAGGCCGTCAGGAACACCCCGAAGGAGCGCGTCGACCGGCTCGCCCGGCGCGTCCTCGAGGCCCTCTACGACACCATCCGCGAGGAGCAGGTGACGTACGACGAGTACAACGCCCTCAAGGCGTGGCTGATCCAGGTCGGGCAGGACGGCGAGTGGCCGCTCTTCCTCGACGTGTGGGTCGAGCACGTGGTCGAGGAGGTGGCCACCGCGGACCGCAAGGGCAACAAGGGCACCATCGAGGGGCCCTATTACGTCCCGGACGCCCCCGAGGTCGCCGACAAGAACGGCGTCGGCACCGTCCCGATGCGCGAGGGTGAGAAGGGCACCCCGCTCGTGTGGAAGGGCACGATCACCTCCACCGACGGTGCCCCGCTCCCCGACGGCAAGGTCGAGATCTGGCACGCCGATGACGACGGCTTTTACAGCCAGTTCGCCCCCGGACTGCCGGAGTGGAACCTGCGCGCCACGAACTCGGTCGGCGCCGACGGCTCCTTCGAGATCCACACCGTCCAGCCGGCGCCGTACCAGATCCCGACCGACGGCGCCTGCGGCAAGTTGATCGCCGCCGCCGGCTGGCACGCCTGGCGTCCCGCCCACATCCACGTCAAGGTCTCGGCCCCCGGCTACCAGCTGCTCACGGCCCAGCTCTACTTCCCCGGCGACGTCCACAACGAGGACGACATCGCCTCGGCGGTCAAGCCCGAGCTGATGCTCAACCCGCAGCCGCAGGGCGACGGCACCTCGCTCGTCGAGTACGGCTTCGTCCTGGACCCGGAGGCCTGACGCGTGCTCTTCCACGTGCGGATGGACGTCCACATCCCCCACGACCTCGACCCCGGTGTGCGGGCCGAGACCGTGGCCAAGGAGAAGGCGTACTCCCAGGAGCTGCAGCGACAGGGCACGTGGCCGCACATCTGGCGCATCGTCGGGGAGTACTCCAACTTCTCGATCTTCGACGTGGCCGACGGCGACGAGCTCCACCGCATCCTCTCGGGACTGCCGCTCTTCCCCTACATGGACATCCACGTGACGCCGCTGGCGACACATCCGTCCGACATCAACGCGTGAGCCCCACCGGCGCGGCCCGCCTCCCACGGGAGCCGGGCCGCGTCCGCGCGCCGGCGTAACTCCGAGTTGCCGCATCTCGTTGGCCCTGTGACCCCGATCACGCAGGAGCCTTTTCGTGAAACGTCTGGCCCCGCTCGTCCTGACCGTGCTGCTGCTGCCGCTCGGTGCACTTGTCCTCCCCCAGCCCGCCCGCGCTGCGACCGACATCGCGACGACGGCTTCTCCTCGCTGGACGGCGCGCCCGGCGACGTACGGTGTGGCCGTCCAGCGCGACGTCGAGGTCACCATGTCGGACGGGGTGAAGCTCGCCGTCGACGTCTACCGTCCGGCGAACGCCGACGGCACCCCGGCCACGGGTCGCTTCCCCGTGATCCTCACCCAGACGCCCTACAACAAGGCGGCGACCGGCTCGGTGCTCGCGGGTGACAACTACCTGGTCGAGCGCGGCTACGTCTACGTGCTGGCAGACGTGCGCGGCACCGGCTCGTCGCAGGGACAGTGGGACTCGTTCGGCAGCCGCGAGCAGCGCGACGGCCTCGAGCTGGCCACTTGGGCCACGTCGCGGGCCCGCCCCTGGAGCGACGGCCGACTGGGGCTCTACGGCGCCTCCTACATGGCGATCAACCAGTTCTTCACCGCCGCGCAGCATCCGAAGGGCCTCAAGGCGATCTTCCCGATCGTCCCGGCGGGCGATGTCTACCGCGACGTGGTGGCCTCCGGCGGCCAGATCGACGCCGGCTTCATCCCGCTCTGGCTCGGCCTGGTGACCGCCACCGGGCTGGTCCCGCCCGCCACCGCGGCGACCGCCCCCGACGCCGCGCTCCTCACCCTGCTGCAGCACGCCGGCGGCGCCTTCGGCTTCCAGGTCCCAGAGGTGACGGGCGCGTTCACGGGCGACGATGCGGCGTACGACGGCCCGTTCTACCGCGTGCGCTCACCGCTCAGCGTGGTCGACAAGGTGGACGTGCCGACCTTCGTGGTCGGCGGGGAGTACGACATCTTCCAGCGTGGCGAGCCGATGCTCTACCAGCGCCTGCGGGCCAACGGGGTGCCCTCGCGGCTGCTGATCGGGCCCTGGACGCATCTCCAAGCCGCCAGCGGTCCCGACCTCGCCGGCAGCGGTCTCGGCAGCCTCGACGAGCTCGCGCTGCGCTGGTTCGACCACTACGTCCGCGGCGACGACGGGCAGCAGCTCTCCTCGATCAAGCCGGTCACCTACCGCGAGCTCGGGTCCGACTCCTGGCGCACCGACAGCGGCTGGCTGGGCAACGACGTCCAGGCCCGGGCGCTGCGACTCGGCACCACGCTCGCACCGACCGGTCTCGCGGCCGGGGCGGGTGTCGTGCCGCCCGTCCCGGTCTCGGGCCTCTGCTCGCGCAGCACCCTGCAGTGGACCGCCGGGATCGCGCAGGTCCCAGGTTGCGTCGACGACGACCGCGTCAACGACCTGACCGGCGCGTCCTACCAGACGGCCCCGCTCACCAAGCCGCTCCACCTGCTCGGGCCGATGAACGCCCGGCTCTACGTCTCCACCACCGGCACCGACGGTCTCCTCGCCGTCACCGTCGAGGACGTCGCCCCCGACGGCTCGGTCACCCGTCTCACCGCCGGCTGGCAGACGCTGCGCCACCGCGCCGAGACCACCTCGAAGTCGGTCCGGCGCGACGGCGAGGTCCTCCAGCCGTGGCACCCCTTCACCCGCGCGGCCGAACAGGCGGTCACACCGGGGAAGGTGATGCGGGTCGACACCGAGATCTTCCCCACCGGCGCCGAGATCGCCGCCGGCCACCGGCTGCGGATCACCGTGGCGTCGTACGACGCTCCGCACCTGCTGCCCAACGTCACGCAGCTCGCCCGCGGCGCCGCCGGCGTCGTCACCATCCACGACGACGCCGCCCATCCCTCGCGACTGGTCGTTCCGGTGCGCTGAGCGTGCCGCCGATCCGGACCGGGGGCTGGACAGGCGCGCAAGACTGGCCCCATGTCCACCAAGAACCAGGCGAACATCGGCGTGGTGGGGCTCGCGGTGATGGGCTCCAACCTCGCCCGCAACCTCGCGTCCCGCGAGGGCAACACGGTCGCGGTCTACAACCGCACCTACGCGCGCACCGAGGAGTTGATCAAGGAGCACGGCACCGAGCCGGTCTCGGGCGGGTTCCTCGCAGCCGAGACGATCGACGACTTCGTCGCCTCGCTCAGCAGGCCGCGGACGGCGGTGATCATGGTCCAGGCCGGGGGCGGCACGGACGCCGTGATCGAGCAGCTGGCCGAGCGCTTCGAGCCGGGCGACATCATCGTCGACGGCGGCAACGCCAACTTCCACGACACGATCCGCCGCGAGCGCGAGCTGCGCGAGAAGGGTCTGAACTTCGTCGGCACCGGCATCTCCGGCGGCGAGGAGGGCGCGCTCCGCGGCCCCTCGATCATGCCCGGCGGCTCCGCCGAGGCCTGGGAGACGCTCGGCCCGATCCTGCGCAGCATCGCCGCGATCGCCCCCGACGGCGAGCCGTGCGTCACCCATGTCGGCACCGACGGCGCCGGCCACTTCGTGAAGATGGTCCACAACGGCATCGAGTACGCCGACATGCAGCTCATCGCGGAGGCCTACGACCTCCTCCGCCGGGTGGGCGGGCACAGCGTCGACGAGCTGGTCGAGATCTTCCGGGCCTGGAACGACGGCGACCTGCAGTCCTACCTCATCGAGATCACCGCCGAGGTGCTCTCCCAGACCGACGCCGAGACCGGCAAGCCCCTGGTCGACGTCATCCGTGACGAGGCCGGGTCCAAGGGCACCGGCGTCTGGACGGTGCAGAACGCCGTCGGCCTCGGGATCCCGGTCTCCGGCATCGGCGAGGCGGTCTTCGCGCGCGCCGTCTCCTCCAAGCCGGCGCAGCGCGCCGCGGTCCAGCGCAGCGTGCTGGGCCGGGCGTCCGGCGCCCGCCCCGAGCCGCCGACGGTCCCGGAGACGTTCGCCGACGACGTACGCGCGGCTCTCTACGCCTCCAAGGTGGTCGCCTATGCGCAGGGCTTCGACCTGATCGTGGCGGGCGCGACGGAGTACGGCTGGGAGCTCGACCTCGGCGCCATCGCGAAGATCTGGCGCGCGGGCTGCATCATCCGGGCGCAGTTCCTCAACCGGATCGTCGACGCCTATGCCACCAATCCCGACCTCGCGACCCTGCTCGAGGACCCCTACTTCGCGGACGCCGTCGCCGAGGGCGAGGCCGCCTGGCGCCGGATCGTCGGCATCGCGGCGGCCTCCGGCGTCCCGGCGCCCGGGTTCTCCTCAGCGCTCGCCTACTTCGACGCGCTCGCCAGCGAACGCCTGCCGGCCTCGCTCATCCAGGGACAACGCGACTTCTTCGGCGCCCACACCTACCACCGCATCGACAAGGACGGCGTCTTCCACACGCTGTGGTCCGACGACCGCCGCGAGATCAAGACCGAGCCCTCGACTCACTGAGCGGACTCCGACTCGGCGGGCCCGCAGCGCTCAGAGGTACGCCGCGAGGTCGGCCTCGATCTCCTCCGGCGTCACGGGCGACTCGTAGCGCTTGATGACCTCGCCGTCCCGACCGACGAGGAACTTCGTGAAGTTCCACGTCACGTCGCCCGGCTCGACGGCGGGCGTCACCGCGGAGAGGCGGTCGTACCAGACGCCGTACTGCGGACCCCAGTCGCCCGGAGCCTCGGCGCGCAGGAAGTCATAGAGCGGCGCCGCGTCGGCCCCATTGACGTCGATCTTCGCGAAGACCGGGAAGCTGACGTCGTACGTCGTCTTGCAGAACTCCTGGATCTCGGCGTCGGTGCCGGGCTCCTGACCCTTGAACTGGTTGCACGGGAAGCCCAGGACCTCGAGCCCACGGTCCCGGGCCGCGCGGTAGAGCGCCTCCAGCCCTTCGTACTGCGGGGTGAGGCCGCACTTGCTCGCGACATTGACGACCAGTAGGACCTTGCCCGCGTAGCCGCTCAGCGGGACCGTCGCCCCGTCCGCCGCCGTGACCTCGAAGTCGTGCACGCTCGTCATGGGCTCCTCATTCTCGTCCTCGGGACCGGCGGCGCCGGTCACACCGTCACCGGCGACAACCGGGCGTGACGCGGAACCATTCCACCAACCGTCGGTCTCGCATCGCGGCCACTCCACCACCAACTCTTGCCTTGTGCAATTCTTGTCGACAGCAAGCCGTAGGCGAAGGGAGCCGACCATGACCGAGCCTTCGGGCCGTCCCGCGCGAGCGCCGAAGCGGCCACGCAGCGAAGGACAGTGGGCGCTGGGCTATCACGAACCGCTCAACGCCACCGAGCGGTTCAAGCGCGACGACGATGGCCTCCGGGTCAAGGAGCGTGTCCTCGACCGCTACGCCCACCAGGGCTTCGCCTCGATCGACCCGAGCGACCTGCGCGGGCGCTTCCGCTGGTACGGCCTCTACACCCAGCGCCGGCAGGGCATCCCGGGCGGCCGTACGGCGTCACTGTCCCCCGAGGAGCTCGAGGACGAGTTCTTCATGCTCCGAGTGCGGATCCCGGGCGGCAGCCTGACGACCGAGCAGCTGCGCACCATCGGCGAGGTCTCCACGCAGTACGCCCGCGACACCGCCGACATCACCAACCGCCACAACATCCAGCTCCACTGGGTGCGCATCGAGGACGTGCCGGCCATCTGGGGACGTCTCGAGGCGGTCGGCCTCTCCACGACCGAGGCGTGCGGCGACACCCCGCGCAACATGCTCGGCTGCCCCGTCGCCGGGGTCGCCGAGGACGAGGTCATCGACGGCAGCGCGGCCCTGGCGAGCCTGGCGCCGTACGTCGGCGACCCCCGTTTCTCCAACCTGCCGCGCAAATACAAGACCGCCGTGTCGGGCTGCGCGCAGCACTGCACCATCCACGAGATCAACGACGTCGCCTTCGTCGGGGTGGTGGGCCCCGACGGCGAGCCCGGCTTCGACCTCTGGGTCGGCGGCGGGCTGTCGACCAACCCGATGTTCGGCCGGCGCGTCGGCGTGTTCGTGGCCGCCGACCGGGTCGCCGACGTCTGGGTCGGCGTGACGTCGATCTTCCGCGACTACGGCTACCGGCGTTCGCGCGGCAAGGCGCGGCTGAAGTTCCTCATGGCCGATTGGGGTCCGCAGCGGTTCCGGGAGGTCCTCGAGACCGAGTACCTCAAGGAGCCGCTGCCCGACGGCGTCGCACCGCAGCCGCCCACCTCGCCCTACCGCGACCACGTCGGCATCCACCGGCAGAAGGACGGGCGCTACTACCTCGGACTCGCTCCGCGGACCGGCCGGATGTCCGGGACCCTGCTGCAGCAGGTGGCCGACGCCGCCGAGCAGCACGGCTCGGGCCGGGTCGCCACCACCATCGAGCAGAAGCTCATCGTCCTCGACGTCCCCGGTGACCGGGTCGAGGCGCTCGCGACGAGGCTGGACGCCCTCGGCCTGCCGTCCCGACCGAGCGGGTTCCGCCGCCAGGTCATGGCGTGCTCGGGCATCGAGTTCTGCAAGCTCGCCATCGTCGACACCAAGGGCCGCGCCGCGACCGTGATCGAGGAGCTCGAGCGCCGTCTTCCCGGCTGGGACCTCCCGGTGACGATCAACATCAACGGCTGCCCCAACTCCTGTGCCCGGATCCAGACCGGCGACATCGGCCTGCGCGGCCAGATCGTGACCACGGACGAGGGCGAGCCGGTCGAGGGCTTCCAGATCACCCTCGGCGGCAGCCTCACCGCCGAGGTGGGGTTCGGTCGCAAGGTCCGCGGGCTGCGCTCCACCGCCGCGGAGCTGCCCGACTACCTCGAGCGCGTGCTTCGCCGGTACGCCGACCAGCGACTGCCCGACGACAGCTTCGCCTCCTGGGCGCGCCGCGTGGACGAGGCCGAGCTGCGATGAGCCCCGACCTGGAGTTCGTGCACTGCCCATACTGCGGCGACACGGACCTGGTGCCGACCGAGGACGACATCGACTGGAGCTGCCGCTCCTGCCTGCGGACGTTCACGGTCACCCTGGTCGCCGTGGGCCACCCGCCGGCGAGCGCCCGCTGGAGAGGCCGTGGCTGAGCGGCGACGACTGGGCGAGACCGACGTGACCCTCCCCCGGGTCGGTGTCGGCTGCCGGGCCTTCGGCTCCCGCGTGGATGCGCAGCAGGCCACCCGGATCGTCGACGCTGCCCTGGACCGCGGGGTGGCGTTCTTCGACACCGCGGACGCCTACGGCCTCGGCGCCAGCGAGGAGTGCCTCGGCCGGGCGATCGCCGGGCGACGCGAGCAGGTCGTCGTCGCGACGAAGTTCGGCATGTCCATGAACGGCAGCAACGGCCCTGAGCACGCGCGCGCGTCGAAGCGCTACCTGCGCCGCGCTCTCGCGGCGAGCCTGCGCCGGCTCGGGACCGACTACCTCGATCTCTACCAGCTGCACACCCCGGACCGCGTCACGCCGCTCCCCGAGACGATCGCCGCCATGGCGGAGCTCGTCGACGAGGGCTGGGTCCGGGCGATCGGCTCCTCGAACCTCACGGCCGACGAGGTCGCGACGGCCGACGACATCGCGGCCATGCGCGGCTCACGGCGCTTCGTGACGGTCCAGGACGAATACTCACTCTACAACCGCAGCGCCGAGACGGAGCTCGTCCCTACCTGCCGCCAGCGCGACATCGGCCTGCTCCCCTACTTCCCGCTCGCTTCCGGTCGCCTCGGCGCCGGCACGAAGCAGGTCCGCAGCGCGTACGACGGCCACCCGGCCGCCTCCCCCGCGCACGCCCACGCAGAGACGGATCGGACGGTGCTGGAGCGCCTGGAGGCGTTCGCCCGCGCTCGGTCGATCACGCCCGCCACCCTGGCGATCGGCTATCTCGCCGCGCAGCCCGAGGTGGCCTCGATCATCGCCGGGGCGAGCAGCCCCGAGCAGGTCGTCGCCAACAGCACGGCACTCGCGTGGACCCCTACGGCCGCCGACCTGCGCGAACTGGCCGCGATGCCGCACACGGCGGCGTCGTACACGACCTTCGCGACCCGGCCCCGCTCCCGCTGAGCGGCGACCCCACAGACGCGGGCGTGCCGCACACCCCTTCGCGGCACGCCCGCCTCCACCGGCGAGACGGCCCCCGCTCGATCAGCGGTGCCACCGGTCGATGACGTCGGCCAGGACGGTCACGTGAGAGACGGTCGTGTCCTTGGTCGCGGTGAGCAGGGTCAGACCGTCGCCACGGTCGATCTTGCGAGCCTCGGCCAGGAGGTCCCGGATCGACTCGGCCGCCAGCTCCTCCTCATAGCGCGCCGTGAACTCCTCGAACCGGTCCGCACGGTGATTGAACCAGGTTCGCAGCTCCGTCGACGGCGCGAGCTCCTGCCACCACCGGTCGATCCGCGGATCGTCCTTGCGGACGCCGCGGGGCCAGAGCCGGTCGACGAGGACGCGGGTTCCGTCACCGGGGGCGGGTGCGTCGTAGACGCGCGCGACGCGGGTCATCGTTGCTCCTCGTCGGGCAGCGCCGTACGGCGACCTGGGTCGCGCCGCACGCGACGGAGCTCAGCACCCACCTGGCACATCTGCGTCGCCTCCGCCCTGGATCCGCTCCACTCCCGAGTCTCGCCCTCGTGCTTGCCGATCGCAAGGCTTGCCGTGAGCAAGTCGCGGCCGCGACCTGCGACGCGGCCGGAACAGCCCTTGCGCTCTGCAATACTTGGTGCATGTCGACGGACCCGCAGGACACCACCGCAGACGGCTCGACGACCATGGCGGAGCTTCTCGCCTTCGAGGTCGCCACCCGTGACCTCGTCGGCGTGGCGCTCCGGAGTGTGGAGGGCCTCGAGATGTCGCTCCCGCAGTTCCGCCTACTCCTCGCGCTCCAGGAGCACGGTCGGTCGACGTCGACCCAGTGCGCGCAGGCCCTGGGCGTCGTGGGCTCGACCGTGACCCGGCTCGCCGACCGGCTCAACGCCTCCGGCCACCTCTCTCGCGGCACCGATCCGTCGAACCGCAGCATCGTCACGCTCGAGCTCACCACCAAGGGCCGCACCCTGGTCACCGAGGTCGTCACCCGCCGGCGCGCCGAGCTCGCCCGCATCCTCGACCGGCTCGACCCGGACGAGCGCGCCGCCACGACCGCCGGATTGCACAGCCTCCATCGCCAGCTCGGCGGCGAGTACGCCGACGACCCCTACCGTCCCGTGCCTCTCTGACCGCCTGGCGCGTTGCCCGGCGACGGGCGCATGAGCGGGCTACTCGGCATCCAGACCGTTCTCCAGCACGTAGCGGGTGAGCTCGACCCGGTTGTGCATCTGCAGCTTGCCCAGCGTGTTCTGCACGTGGTTCTGCACCGTGCGGTGCGACAGCACGAGCCGCTCCGCGATCTGACGGTAGGACAGCCCTTTCGCGACCATCTTCAGGATCTCGGTCTCCCGCTCGGTCAGCCGCGGCTCGCCCGGTCGCGACCTCTCCGAGTCGGACCTGCGCTGGAACTCCCCCAGCACCAGCCCGGCGAGCCCCGGCGTGAAGACCGGCTCCCCCTGCGCGACACGTCGTACGGCGCTCAGCAGCTCCTCCCGCGAGGCGGACTTCACCAGGTAGCCCGTCGCCCCGGCCTTCACGGCCGCCAGCACGTCGGCGTGCTCACCCGACGCCGAGAGGACCAGCACCCGGGCGGAGGGGTCGCGGCGTACGACCTCCGCGGTGACCTGCACCCCGTCAGGTTCCGGGATCTGCAGGTCCAGGACGACGACCTGCGGGCGCGCGGCCGGGAACCGCGCCAGCGCCTCGCGGCCGTTGCCGGCAACCGCGACCACGTCGAGCCCGGCCTCGGTCAGGTCACGCTCGACCGCGTCTCGCCACAGGGGATGGTCGTCGACGACCATGACCCGGACCGGCGACGCCGGCTCCGTCTGGCTCATGCCTCTCTCCTCCGTCCGCCGCTCCGCCCCTCGACCGGACGCAGGTCGGTCCGCGGGACGACGAGCTCCCACTCGGTGCCGAAGGAGCCGGTCACCAGCTCGGCGCGGCCGCCGAGAGCCGCGACCCGTCCCCGGATCGACTCGGCGACGCCGAGCCTCCCCTCGGCGGCGGCCTCCGCGAGCCGACCCGCCGGGATCCCCGGACCGTCGTCGCGCACCGATACCTCGACGCGGTCGGGGAACGCCTGGAGGAGCACGAACGCCGGAGCGTCCTCGCCGACATGGCGCCGGACGTTGTCGAGGCAGGCCCGGACGGCGGCGACCAGCTCGTGCACGGTCGGCGCCGGAAGCCTCACCACGCGTCCTGGGGTCGAGACCGTGACGGTCCCCCGCTCCAACGCGGTCAGCTCGGAGACCAGGTCGACCGTGACGCCCTGCGGCGCCGTGGTGGCGTCGCCGTCCGCACGGATCAGGCCTCGCAGCTCGCGCTCGTGCCGGGCGGCCAGCTCACCGAGGGCGGCGGCCTCGCCGCCCTGCTCGCGACCGCGACGGGCGACCAGCGCGAGGACCTGCAGGACGCCGTCGTGAACGACGCGGGCCAGGCGGGCACGCTCGGCCGCCGCCGCGGCGGCTCGTTCGGCGGCGTCCCGTTCGGCAGCCATCGACTGCAGCGATCCACACATGAACCCGACGATTGGCCCACCGATCACCAGCAGGAAGGCGTTGCCATAGTCGGAATCTCCGACGTGCTGTCGCTGGACGAGGTCGACGGCCGCCAGCAGGGCGCCGGCGACCAGCCCGCCGACCGTGCGTTCGTGGATCGCCCAGGCGAAGAGCGCGCCGAGGATCCAGAACCCGGGCAGGCTCGCGGTGAAGTCGGCACCCTTCGCGACCGGCGACAGGAGCAGCAGGCCGACGGCGAGCGCCAGGTCGGCGGCGAGGAGCGGGAACCTACGACGCCGCGGCTCGGCGTACGCCCACACGGCGACGCCCGTCCACACGATCATCGCGGCGACGCCGAGCACGCCGACCACCGGTCGGTCGAACGTGTCGGCACGATGGATGCTCAGCGCGACCGTGTTCGCCAGGACCACGAGGCGCAGCACGGCGAGGGCGCGGAACAGCCGGCTCTCCACGGCGTCCGCGGCCGCCGACGGCGTCCCCTGCGCCGACCCGGTCGACGGGATCCACGAGATCACAGGCCGCAGTGTCGCATCCTCCGGCGCACGTCGGCCCGGAACTGAGTATCCGTACCGATGCCCGGCTGGCCTCACGACCGCTGAGATGGTCGGCATGGAATCTCACACGCCCACCTCCAAGAACACCACCGCATTCTTCGTCCAGGCGGCCATCTCGTTCGGTCTCGCCCTGCTCACGACCCTCGTCGCCATCTGCTACCTGCCGGGCGACCCGTGGCCCAAGGCGTTCCTCGCCCTCGCGACCGTCTTCTTGACGACGTCGTCCTTCACGCTCGCCAAGTGCGTGCGCGACGCCCAGGAGACGCAGTACTTGGCGGCCCGCCTCGACCAGGCCCGCGTCGACCGGATCCTCGCCGAGCACAACCCCTGGCAGGAGGTGGCCTGACCTCCGCCTCCACGATGTCCTCGCTGACCAAGACATCCCACGAACAGAGCCCCTCCGATCGCCTGATCGGAGGGGCTCTGACGTCGTCCATGAGGCGGCCACCGTCCGCGCTCACGAGTGCAGCGTGCGGGAGAACGGCTGGCCGTCTCTTCAGCGCACGAGGTCGGCTGCCTGGCGCGTACGCCGACGAGCAGCGCTCCCGGGACCGGTCCGCTCGCGTCGCGGCTGCGGACAGCTCGGACCCGGGGCCGTCGCCGCCAGCGGTCGGCGACGGACCCGCAGGATCGCACGGCGGTGCACCCCGTTCGCTGCCGCCCGTGCGGCGCGGCGGCGGGCGCGCAAGAGCGACGCCCGCCGGCTCAGCGCCACGAGCAGGGTGTGGACACCGACAGCGCCCCACACGATGTTGGAGGCCACGCTCGGCCAGGCGTGGTAGTAGCAGCTGGCCGTGCCGGCGAGCATGCTGCCGCCGACGTTCATGGCGGCGTACGAGGTCGACGCAGCGTTGATGCGCCCCCGCACCAACAGCAAGTAGGCCACGAACGTGCCGATCGTCCCGAGCCAGCCGAGAGCTGCCGCGACCAAGGGTTCCTCACTCACAAGACTCAAACGCCCACAAAGACAGAAGCGCCGTTCCGAGCCGGCGACGAGGTCAATGGTGAGGCTTCCCATCGCTTAAGATCAATTGCACTTCGCTCTACTCCGCCTTTAGCATCCCTGAATGTGAAGATCGACCCTCGCCGGCTTCTCTTCCTGCTGGCCATCGCGCGAACGGGCGGTGTCCTGGCGGCCGCCGACGAACTCTCCGTGACGCCCTCCGCGGTGTCCCAGCAGCTTGCCCGTCTCGAGGTGGAGACCGGTCAGAGCCTGGTCTCCCGGACGCCCCGCGGCGCGGTCCTCACCCCGGCGGGCCGGACGCTCGTGGAGGCGGCCGAGTCCATCGAGCGCGCGCTCGATCTCGCTCAGAACCGGCTCGCCAGCGAGGACGAGGACCCGACCGGAACCGTCCGCATCGGGTCGTTCCAGAGCTTCCTGATGAAGGTGGTCGTGCCGCGCCTCGCCCAGTGGCGCGAGCTCTATCCCCTGCTCCACCTCGACCTCGTCGAGGACGA
This sequence comes from Nocardioides eburneus, assembly GCF_040838215.1. Taxonomy (NCBI): domain Bacteria; kingdom Bacillati; phylum Actinomycetota; class Actinomycetes; order Propionibacteriales; family Nocardioidaceae; genus Nocardioides; species Nocardioides eburneus. The sequence continues at coordinate 24,302 of NZ_JBFPJR010000015.1, forward strand.
TCGCGACCTCCTCGTGCGAGCGCTACGGTCCGACGAGATCGACGTCGCCGTGCTCGAGTTCGACACCGGAGAGCCGGTCCGCCTGCTCCCCCGCGGGCTGCGCGAACTGCCGCTCCTGGACGAGCCGTGGAAGCTCGTCGTCCCCACGGGCACGCTGCTCTCCTCCGACCCCACCGATCTCAGCCGCCATCGCCTCCGCTGGCTCGGTGTCGACGCGGCGTCGGCGAGCCGGCAGGCGGTGAGGCGCGTGCGCCGCATGCTCGGCAGCACCGGCGCGCCCGTCCACCGGTTCCAGGACAACCAGACCGCGCTCGCGCTCATCGCCGCCGGCGAGGGCATCACGCTGCTGCCCGCCCTCGCGATCCCGCGAGAGCTGCCGGAGGGGGTCGAGGCGGTCGACGTCCCCGGGCTCGGGACCCGCCGGATCGTGCTCCGCTACCGGGAGCACAGCGAGGCCGGCTCCGAAGCCGTCTCGACCGTCGCGGCGCTCGTCCACGAAGCCGCCACCGAGCTCCTCGGCGACGCCATCACGGGCTGACCGGCGAGCGCCGTCTCCCGAGGGCACCCGCACGGTCCCGCCTTTCGCACGTAGCCGTCCCAACCCGCCTGATGGTCACTGACCTGCCCTCCCATTCACCAGACGGCGTTCCCCGGCCCCTTCGCCCCTCCGGCGCACACCGGCGATGCCTACGTCATCGCCGAGGCGGCCCGGTCGATGCCACACGCGCTGCGTCGGGTCGACACCGACGATGAGGCCCTGGCCGACTTGGAGGTGATCGTCGGGTTCGACGACGACTTGGCCGGCGAAGTCACCCGGGTCGGCAACCGGATCCGCGGCTTGTTGACGCAGGTCAACCCAGGGTTGGAGCGGGTGCTGGGACCCCGGATCCAGCACCCGGCGGTGCTCAAGTTGCTCCCGCTTCGGCGGACCTCAAGGCTTGGCGAAGGCCAGCCGGCGTCAACTGAGCGCGGTCACCAAGCCACGAGCCCCGCGCAGCTACGAGCGGCTCGTCGAGGACGTGGCGCGGGCGTTGACCGAACAGTCGGTCAACGTGCCCGGCAGCCGTGCCGCCGAGTTGGTGCTGCCGCAGCTCGCCACCCAACTGTGCGGCCTGCTCGCGCAACGCCGCCAAGCCGCACAGCAGATCGAGGAGATGCTCGATGCGCACCCTCTTGCCAAGGTCCTGACCTCGATGCCCGGTATCGGCGTCAGGACCGGAGCCCGCATCCTGCTCGAGGTCGGCGACGGGTCAGCCTTCCCCACCTCTGGCCATCTGGCCGCCTACGCCGGGCTGGCGCCAGTGACCCGTCGATCGGGGTCCTCGATCCGAGGCGAGCACCCCAGCCGGGCCGGGAACAAACAGCTCAAACGAGCGTTCTTCCTCGCCGCCTTCGCGGCGCTGTCTGACCCGACCAGCCGGGCCTACTACGACCGCAAACGCGCCGCCGGGAAGAAGCACAACGCTGCGCTCATCTGCCTGGCGCGCCGCCGCGTCGACGTACTCCACGCCATGCTCCGCAACGGCACCCTCTACGAGACCCGATCACCATTCGCGGCTTGACGAACCCCATAGGGACACCCCCATTCACCAGACGGCGTTCCCCGGCCCCTTGAACCTGCCCACAACACGTCTCCGACCGTCCGCGTGCGCTCCCGCGGCCGGAGCCGTTGGTCGCGCCTTCGCGGCTGCACGCTCGGGGCGCTATGGCGCAAGCAGCCCCAAGTCCGCCGGCTCGGGTGGACCGAGGCTGGTGCCACCGGTACCTCTTCGCACATACTCGCGGCCTCGCGGCCACAGCACGGTGAACTGGTCACCCGTGGCGTCGTCGTAGCGCAGATAGGAAACGGACTGGATGTCGACCGCGAACAAGTGAACCCTCCCGAGGTCTGGCTGCCACCCAAGGGCAGCTGACACCGCCTCCGCGTAGCGTTCCTGCACGCCGCGGTCTTCTTCTGCGCGGCATTGCCCGCGCACCTTGAACTCCCCGGCCCTGCCGTCGCGGTTCGTGACGATGCTGTGCACCAGAACCCGGTGGTCGCGGGCCAGGTCTCCCGCCTTGTGCGAGCCCCACAGCATCGAGAGCCATAACTCACCGTCGAGCACGAACGGCTCGACCGGGCTGATCCTCGGACTACCGTCGCGGCGGATCGTGCCGACCAGAACCACGCCTGGTGCGAGCAGCCTCTCCCTCCCCAGAGCGGCAAGCCTCGGTGCGGCCGCTTCGAAGTCAACCCAACGCATCAGCGCCACCTCCCAGCTGAAGTGCCAGTCTGCTGGAACGACAACAAGCAACGACAGCGTCCTCCCGGTCATCCGGTGCATCGTCGTCCAGGCCGCGCGAGACGGAGACCTCGTCGTGGCCGGCCATACAGGCGCAGAGGACCGTCGAGCGAGGACGGCGCGTCAATCCTCGCGTGCCGTGACGCGCCGCGACCGAAGGGCAGCGCTCGCTTACCTACGCAAGGCGCGGAGGTACCGCCAGCGGTACCACCGCTGCGCGACCAGGGCCGCCGGATAGGCCGCGCGCCAAAAGCCGTCGCCGGCGCGAGTAAGCGACCTCAGCGTCAAGAAGACCCGGCCCGCAGAGCGATGGATCACGAACGCCTCCTCGCCGCGTACAGGGTGCCCGCTGCGAGTTCCGTACGAGAAGCCACAACGCCCGTCGGTTGTCACGACCTCGATCACGCGCACCGGCTCGACGACAGACGCGACGCCGAGGTGCGCGACCAATACGAACTCCGCCCCCGGCCGCACCGCCGGCGATTCGCCATTCTGGGGCTTCACAGCGAAGCCGCTACGCGTCTTCACCGCCCAACCGAGGACCGCCTCCGACAGTGACTCCCATCGGTCGTCGCTGCCAACGTCAACGGTCCGTTCGTGACGCCGATAGCCGACTGGACGAGCGGACCAGAGCGGAGAGGCAACCTGCGTGCCACCGACCACGTCGTAGTTCAGGTCGGACGCCATCGCCCCATTGTGGCTGTCGCCGATCGATCCGCGCCACTAACCGCGAGCCCCCCAGAAACAGACGGAGGCGGGCCGTTGTGGCCCGCCTCCGCGGTGGTTCGAAACGAACCTTTGGTGGAGCTGAGGGGATTCGAACCCCTGGCCTTCTCATTGCGAAGGCGCATCGTGCTCCGCGCGCCACGCTTACGTGCACTTAACCGGCGTTGAAGCGATTGCATCGCCGGACCCGGATCTTGGGCGCGGGGGCCACCAGGGGGCCACGCGTCTTGCCCCCCGTCACCGGCCGGCGGCTTCCAAGGCGGCACGGATCCGAGAGATCTTCATGTATAGGCGCAGCGTCGTCCCGATCCGGATGAACCCGAACCGCTCGTAGAAGGCCAGCACCTCCCCACGGAGGGCGTCAACGACCATCAGCCGGCCACCCGCCGCCTCAGCCGCGATCACGATGGTCTCCATCGCATCCAGCAGCAACTCCGCCCCGACGCCCTGGCCCTGCAGGGAGCGGTCGACAGCCAGCTGCGCGAGCAGATAGCCCGGCACGGTCGTGAGTCCACCGGCCGCACTCCCAGGCAGGTCCTCGCGATGGGTGTCGTGCGGCGCAACCGCATAGAAGCCGAGGATTCGCTGGCTGTCAGGGGACCTCAGAATCCGTGTTCGCGCGCTTCCCTGTTGCTGGGTCCGCAGCGCATGGCCGCGGAGCCACTCGTCGGTCTCCGCCTCGCCACTGTCGAACGCGTCGAGCTCATGGGTCGGGCCGAGCAATTCGGTGAGGAACTCCGGCTCCCGGGCGCTCACCGACGCGTGATCCGGCGCGGCCGCTTCGCCAGCGCGACGATCTCATCGATCGGGGTCGCATCGTCCAGGGCCGCAATCATCGCGTTGAACTGCTCCGCCGGCATCAGCGTGTGCCCAGCACGCGCCACCACCGTCTCGGCCTTCGCCACCGCCGCCCCGACCACGAACGACGACACCGTCGAGTTGCTCAGCTCAGCCGCACGGGCGATCACCGCAGCCTCGTGCGCCGTCGCGCGCGCCTCGATCCGCTCGCTCTTGCCCTTCGCGCGAGCCTTCGTTGCCGTCGCCATACAACACCTCCTGAAGTCGTACGGCGATTGTACGGAAGATATGCCACCGCCCCAAGTGTCTCTCGGCGAACCGTGCTCACCTCAATGAGGGCCGACGACCCAGCCGACGGCGACGGCCGGCCCTCAAGATCCGAGGGCCACGAGAATGAGAGGCGCAGCCGAGAACGACGAAGCCCCCGGGTGACCGTTGCGTTTCCGCAAGTCACCCAGGGGCTTCACTCGGTGGAGCTGAGGGGATTCGAACCCCTGGCCTTCTCAAAATTCCAGGGGCCTTGAGGGATGCCAGATAGTCTCGACCCGACTGGCCCTCACTCGACCGAAGTGTGCTCCGACCTGGGCAGATGTCCAGAACCGCGAACAGATTCAGCCCTCAGGTTACCGCTGTCTCGACCGTTCTGGAGGGGTCTGGGGAACGGTGAAGTGCCGAGTTTATGGTGACGGCCGGGCCCTGACCCTTCAGAGCACCTCGCTCGGCCCGCAACGCGGCGTCATCATGGTGCGGGTAAGCGTCCCGTGGAGTGCTGGGGCGCGCCGGCGGGGACCTGGCTCGGGTGAAGTGGGCAATTCGATCGACGCGAGGTGTCAGGCGCCACTGCGGGCCTGGCTCTCGGCCAGGTGCTCGGCCGCTCGGGCGGTGAGCGCCATGATCGTCAGCGTCGGACCGACCGCACCATTGGAGACGTAGCTACTCGCGTCAGTCACATACAGGTTTGGCACGTCCCATGCCCGGTTGTGTTCGTCGAGCACCGACGTCGCCGGGTCGCTGCCCATGCGGGCGCCGCCGCACTCGTGAATCGCGGCACCCATGGCCATGCTCTTCTTGAAGCCGAGAATGAAGATCGCCCGGCTGATCGGATCGGCATTGGGCCACACCTTCTTCGAGTCCAGACCCAGTGCAGAGCCGACGAAGCTGACCTTCGTTCCGGCGGCCTCTGCCATCTCGCGCAGCCCCGTGACCTGGGCACGCATCAACGCGCGCTCGTTGTCGGTGATCGAGAGGCGGATGCGCGGAATCGGGATCCCCCAGCGGTCCTTGCGCCGTGAGTGCAGGCTCACCCGGTTGTCGTAGTAAGGCAGCATCTCGCCGAAGCCCATCAGGCCGACGACGCCCGGGTGCCCGTCGGGCACCGGCAGCCGGCCGATCGTGCCCTGTACCGCCCAGCCGCGGGCGAAGCCGGGGTTCGTGACGCCGTCGACGTTCTCGAACCGGGGCACGTAGACGCCACCGACCGGCGGATAGTAAGGGTCCGCCGGCGCAGGGTCGACTACCTCGAAGCCGGGGTGGTCCGGGTCGTCACCGAAGAGCAAGCTGGGGGTCTGGTCCATGAAGTAGCGGCCGAGTAGCCCCGACGAGTTGGCCAGGCCGTCGGGATGACCGTCGGTGGCGGAGTTGAGAAGCAGCCGGATCGACTCGATCGGCGAGGCGCAGACCATGACGGCGTCGGCGTACACGCGCTCCTCGCGCTTCGTGTGCCGGTCGATGAAGACTGCTCCGTCGGCACGCCCGGTGGCACGATCGATCGTGACCCTCGAGACGATGGCATCGGTGCGCGTCGTGAGGCGACCGGTCTGGCGGGCGGCGACGATGCCGAGCGGGACGCGGTGGAGGTTCGGGGCGGCGTAGCGCCAGCCCACCACCCGCCGGTCGGCCCATCGTCCCTCGACCGTCTTCTTGAACTGCTCCTCGGCCTCGGTCAGGAGCGACGGGCCGCGATACCTGCCGTCGGGCAGGTTCTCGACGCCGTCCGCGTTGCCGTAGATGCCGAGGAACTGCTCGATGCGGTCGTAGTACGGCTCGACGTCGGCGTACGAGATGGGCCAGTCGACCCCGTGGCCGTCGTGGCTGGCGGCCTTGAACTCATGGTCTGAGGCACGCAACAGAACGCGACCGTAGGAGTGCAGGCGCCCACCGAGCACTTGGCCTCGGATCCAGAGGAAGTCGCCGCCCTCGGTGGCGTAAGGGTGTTCGAGGTCGTTGACCAGGAACTTGTCCTTCTGCGCCTGGTACATCGCGCGCCGGGCCTGGACGTACTGACCCTTGAGGCTGGCTCGGACCCGGCCGCCGAGGCTGATGCTCATCGCCGCCGGCGGTGTGGGCGGAAGCGGTTCGAAGTCGGCGTCGGAGATGTCGCGGCCGGCCTCGAGGAGCAGGACGTCCAGGCCCCGTTCCGTCAGTTCCTTGACGGCGATGCTGCCGGTGGCGCCGGAGCCGATGACAAGCGCGTCGTACCGCTTCTGAGAGATGTCGGTCATTGCAGTGTTCCGTTCGTGGTGTCGCAGGTGAGGCAGGGGTAGGTGAGTGGCTCCATGGGTGCACTCACTGGTTGCTGAAGGCGGCGTCGAAGTTGGCCTGGGGCAGCTTCCACAGCAGCGAGCGGATGTGGTCGAGGGCCTCGGCGGCGCCGTGGAGTCGGTCCATGCCGGCGTCCTCCCACTCGATCGAGATGGGCCCCTTGTAGCCGATCGCATCCAGGGCACGGAAGGCGTCCTCCCACGGAACGTCGCCGTGTCCGGTGGAGACGAAGTCCCAGCCGCGACGCGGGTCACCCCAGGGCAGGTGCGATCCGAGGACGCCTGCCCGCCCGTTGGCCGGGCGGAGCCGGGTGTCCTTGCAATCGACGTGGTAGATCCGGTCCTGGAAGTCCCAGATGAACCCGACCGGGTCGATGTGCTGCCACATCATGTGGGAGGGGTCCCAGTTGAAGCCGAACGCCTCGCGGCGGTCGATCGCCTCGAGGGTGCGCACGCTGGACCAGTAGTCGTAGGCGATCTCGCTGGGGTGCACCTCGTGGGCGAAGCGGACGCCCTGCTCGTCGAAGACGTCCAAGATCGGGTTCCACCGGGTCGCGAAGTCCTCGTAGCCGGCCTCGATCACCGAGGCCGGGACCGGCGGGAACTGGGCGACGTAGGGCCAGATCTTCGAGCCGGTGAACCCCACGACGACATCCACCCCGAGCCTGCGCGCCACCCGGGCCGAGCGCTTCATGTCCTCGGCGGCGCGCTGGCGCACCCCCTCCGGGTCGCCGTCGCCCCAGGTCGAGGGGCGCACGATGGCTTGGTGGCGGAAGTCGATCGGGTCGTCGCAGACCGCCTGCCCGGTCAGATGGTTGGAGATGGCGTGTACCTGCAGGCCGTGCCGATCGAGGATCTCCAACCGCGAGGCCACGTAGGCGTCGTCGACGTCGGCCCGCTCGAGGTCGAGGTGATCGCCCGAGGCGGCGATCTCCAGCCCGTCGTAGCCCCAGCCAGCCGCCAGCCGCGCGACCTCCTCGAACGGCAGGTCGGCCCACTGTCCGGTGAACAAGGTGACGGGGTGGGTCGACTCACTCGTGGTGGTCACAGGATCCTCCATTCTCCGCTGCGCGCGGACTCGAGGACGGCGTCGACGATGCGCACCGAGCGCAGTCCATCGACAACCGTCGGAAGGCCTTCAGGCTGCGCGCCGCGTACGGCGTCGTAGGTGTCCGCGACGAAGGCCGCGAAGGCGTCGGTCCACCCCTGCGGGTGGCCGGGAGGCGTGCGGTTCAAGCGCGCTTGGTCGGGAGCGACGCTGCCCTCGCCGCGGCGGAGCTCCATCGCGCCGTCCTGAGTGCCGAGCCAGACCGACTCCGGTCGCTCCTGGTCGAAGACCGCAGATCGGAGCGTGCCGTCGATCTCCAGCCAGAGCCGGTTCTTTCGGCCGGCGGAGACCTGCGAGATGACGGTGTTGGCGCTGATCCCTCGAGCGGTGCGGAACGTCGCCACCGCGATGTCCTCGGTCTGTACCGGAACGCGGTCCACTCCCGCGGAGGTGCCACCGAAGGACGGTGTGGAACCGGCCGGTCGGGTGGGATAGGTGATCGTGGTGGTCGCCATGACGTTGGTCAAGGTCTCCCCCGAGACGAACTCGGCCAGGTCGCACCAGTGCGATCCGATGTCGGCGAAGGCGCGTGAGGCGCCTCCCAATGACGGGTCGATGCGCCAGGTCGAGGCGTCGGGCGAGAGGACCCAGTCCTGCAGGTAGGAACCGTGGACCAGTGCGATGTCGCCGAACTCCCCCGCCAGCCGTCGCGCCCGAATCTCCCGCACCAGCGGGTGGTAGCGGTAGACGTACGGCACGGCCGCGACGACCCCGGCGCGCTCGACGGCCGCGACGACGCGCTCGGCGTCCGGCACGGTAGCCGCCACCGGCTTCTCGACGACCAGGTGGACGCCCGCCGCGGCCAGCGCCTCGGCGTAGTCGGCATGCGTCCAGTTCGGGGTGCAGATGTGCACCACATCCGGTCGGTCTGCGAGAAGAGCCTCCAGACCGGGATAGCCGGTTGCGATCCCCCACTCGTCCGCTGCCTGGGCCGAGCGCTCGGCGCTGGACCCGAGAATCCCGGCGACGGTCGCACCCGCATCCCTCGCGGCGCGCAGATGGGCCGCCGCGATCATGCCCGATCCGATGATCGCCACTCGCAGGGGCATGCGAGCGCCGTTCACGAGGCCAGCTCCACGAGCGCGACGAACGCCGGATCGGCGACCTTGATGGCAGCGAGCACGCTGAGGTCGCCGGTGGACTCGTCGATGGCATAGGAGCGGACGACGTTCGCCGGCCGGTCAGCTATGAGCAGGAACCGACCGTCGGGGGCGAGGGTGAAGCTGCGTGCCGCGACTCCCGGGTGCAGCGAGTGAACCAGCGGTGTGTGGCCCACCCGCGCCAGCCCGCCATCGGGACCCACGCGGAACCAGGCGAGGCTGTCCTCGCCGCGGTTGTTGACATAGACCCACCGTCCGGACGGGTGCACGCGGAGGTCGGCGGGCTCGTTGGGTCCGGCGTAGTCGGCCGCGATCGTAGGAACCTGGGCGATCCGAGCGAAGGAACCGGTCTCGGCATCGAAGTGCAGCGAGACGAGCGTGGAGGAGAACTCGCAGGTGGCGTAGGCCCTGCTCGAGGTCGGGTCGAACGCCAGGTGACGGGGGCCTGTCTGGGGCGGGAACTGCACCCGGCTGACCTCCCGCAGTGTCGGGCCGAGTGTGAACACGGTGATGCGGTCGGCGGCTTTGTCGCACACCACGACGTACCGGCCGGTTGGGTCGATGACCGCACAATGGGCGTGGCCGCTGGCCTGCCCGTGGCCGGCAGCCTGTGGCGAGCTGTTGGGGTCGGTGCCGCCCTCGGAGAAGACGTGCACGTCGACGATCCGACCCAGCCGGCCGTCGGCCTCGAGGTCGAAGAGGATGAGGCTGGAGTCGTCGTAGACGTACTCGACGCCCCAGCCGTCGTCGTGCTTGACGATGCGTTCGACATGGTCGAAGCTCCCGTGATTGGCGCTGACCAGCGCCCTGCCGTCCTGCGCGACGCAGAGGTACGTCGGGAAGGGACCGGGGGCGACGAGGCTGTTGAGCGGGTTGAGCGCCCCGTCCTCAGGGTCCACTTTGAACGCGTGCACTGCGGCGGCGGGGCCGACCGGACCACGCCCGTCGGTCTTGCGTTCGTCGACGGCGTAGAGGGTGTGGTGCTGGGCCGAGTAGACCAGATAGCCGGCCTGCTCCGGTGCCGGACAGTGCGCACGGTGCGTCATTGTGGTGCCGTCGGCGGTGATGTCGACGAGGTCGATGCCGCCGGGGCCCGCGCCGGGGCCGTGCGCGTAGCTGCCGACGTACGCGACCAAGCGCATGGAGTCGGCTGCATCCGTCTGAGAGGTGGTCATGCCGCGATCAACCTCGTCAACATCTCCTGGTGACGGCGCACCTGCTCGACCTCGGACTGCAGGTCGTCGACAGTGCGGTCCTGCCAGTAGCGCTGACCCTCGTACTCGGAATTGACGTAGCCGTCGAACCCACCGGCCTTGAGTGCACCGATCGCCGCGGGGTAGTCGATCGCGTCGTCGTGGTACTGACCCGGCCGGCCGGGCACCTCGGACATGTGGTTGAACTTGCCGTGCACGTGGGTGACGTACGGCGCCAGCTCGCGCAGCCTGTCCGCGGACGTGTGGGAGAACATCAACGCTTCGGCTACGACGGTGTAGTCGATAGCTCCGGGGGCATCGACCCGCTCGTCGGTCCATGTCTTGACGCCTTCGAACGCGCTCAGTTCGTCGGCCGGCGCTGTGCCGGAGGAGAGGTAGCGGGCGAAGTCGGAGCGCAGGTTGCCCGCGGTGTGGGCGAACAGACCGGTGTGATCAAAGGGTGCGCTGCCGTCGCGGATGCCGAGGGCCAGTTCGACGGAGGCGTCCTGGGCGCTCTGCTGGGCGCCGCGGCGCCCGAACCAGGCGAGCTGCGCCTGGGAGAGCTTGAATTGGAAGATGCCCAGGTCGGGCACGATGCCGAGGTGGCTGCTGCCCGTGCGGTCGGCGAGCTCGATGATCTCGGCGACCTGCTGTCCTTCCAGCCTCATCGGTTGGTGGATCTCCTTGCCGAGCCTGATGTCGAGCTCCTCGGCGATGGGGAGAGCCATCTCCATGATGTCGATCGGCACCACTGAGAGGGTGCGAACGATGCCGAATCCAAGCGACTTCGCGAGCCGGATGTCGTGGATGAGGCGGTCGGCACACTCGCGGTGCGTCATGACGTGGTCCCGGAACTGCAAGACGTCCATGCCGACATCCATTGCCACCGGCCGGGTGCCGTACTCATCCATCCAGTGGTGCCACCGGGCGAGGAACTCCGGACCCGGATCGGGGTAGTGCAACGACATCTCGTCGATGAGCTCGATGCCTGTAGCGCCGCCGAGGTTCTGGCCGACCTCGCGGATCTGTGCCTCGAGATCGAGCTCCTTGAAGAACTGGCTCTGCTGGTAGCTGTAGAGCGATACTCCGCGCTTCATGGTCATCGGCTCATCTCGGGTTCGGTCAGCGTGAGCCGGTAGCTCACGATCTGTGGGGTCTTGTCGGAGCCGGCGCCGGTGCCTGGCTCCGGAGGGTTCGTCACCCACTCCTCGTCGGTGGGCAGATAGCCGTATGCGGCCAGGACGGACTGCTGCAGTCGGACGATGTGCTCCCCGGGGGCAAGCCCTCCTGGGGCTGCCACGTGCAGCAGACCTTCGTCGTCGTAGTCCCAGTGCTCCCAAACGGCGGTGCGGAGTGCCTCGAACGAGCGAGGTTCGCGACCGTTGACCTCGAACGTCTGGCTGGAGCGCGGGTACGTCGTCCCGTCCACCTCGAGGAAGTAGCCGTTGTGCAAGGAGAGGTAGCAACCGCGGTAGTTGGCGTGTCGGACGGCGAGTGTGAAGCCGATGACCTCGCCGTCTTGCACCTCGTTGCGCAGGCTGTCCGGTCGGATGAGGAAGTTGTCGAACATAGATCTGTCCTTCGAAGTGTTGAGCGGTCGCCCGGTAGGTGCCGGGCGCGTCTGAGCGCAGGCGCTGTCCGGGGACGTGCGCCGGTTCAGGCGGTCGGACCGCGCAGCTCTCGCAGGCCGAGCCGCTGGCTGCGGCCTCGGATGCAGAAGGCAAGGGCTCCGGTCATCCTCCGACCACCAGTTCAGCGGAGGCGTCGTCGTGGTAGCGCACGACCTCGGCGCTACGACCATGCCGGAAGAAGGCCGCCCAGATCACGGCCGCGACCAGCCCGGAGACGACCGGCAGGATCCACAACGCAGTCCACTGGCCGAGGTCGCTTGCCGGGTGCTTGGCCACCGTGGCGTCGTACAGGCGGCCCGAGAGCTCCGCACCGATGAACTGGCCGATCCCCGAGGTGATCAGGATGAGCATGCCCTGGGCTTGTGCCGAGAGGCGCACCGGCGCAACCGTGCCGATGTACATGGCGGCCAGCACGAGGAAGAAGTCGTTGCAGATCCCCTGGAGCGCGATGGCGAGGATCGCAACCCAGTCGTGCGTACCGGCGGCCACGATGAACAGAGCCAGCCGCACCGACCACATCACCATGCCGGAGAACAGGGCCCACTTGATGCCGATGTAGCGCAGCACCCAGGGGATGGTGACGATGAACGCGACCTCGGAGGCCTGGCCGAGCGAGAGCACGCTGGCCACATCGTGCACGCCCAGAGCACCGAGGAACGGCGAGGCGTAGGTGTTGTAGACGCCGAGGGCGACGGCAGTGAAGAGCGCGCAGACCATCAGCACCGCGAAGTTGCGATGCCTGAACAGCGTGAACGCCTTGGCTCCCACGACGTCGCCGATCTGGAACCGCACCCCCTTCGCCGGCGGCTGCGTCCGCGGCAGAGTGAAGGCGTAGAGGCCGAAGGCGAGGCTGACTCCGGCCGTCACGAAGAACAGCCTCGGCGAGGCCGACAGGCCCATCCATCCGACGGCCTGGCCGGCGATGAACCAGCCGAGCGTGCCGAAGACCCGGATGTAGGGGAAGAGGCGCTGGTGCGTGCCGAGGTGTCGGAAGGCGATGTGGTTCGTCAGCCCCAGAGTGGGCTGGAAGAACAGCATGTAGACGAAGATCAGTGTGAGGGTGAGACCGCCGCCTCGGTGGGCGACCGCTGCCGGCAACAGCAGCATCGTCGCGCCGCCGGCGAGGTGGGCGGCACCGAGACCCTTCTGCGACTGCACGAAGCGATCGCCGAGCGACCCGAGGAACATCGGGGACACGATGGCGGCGACCGCGGCCAGCGAGTACGCGTGCCCGATGGTGCCGGCGAGACCGTGGGTCGCCAGGATGAGGCCGAACGTCGCGAACCAGGACCCGAAGACCACGAACTCCAGCAGCATCATGGCGGTCAGCCGCAGGAACAGACCCGACGAGACCGAGGTGCGCTCCTCCTCGGTCGCCGTCATCTCGAGCCTCGTTGCGCGGTTCGGATTCGAGCGGGCAGGAGCCGCATGGGTCCTCGGCATTGAGGTCTCCTCGACGTAGTCAGATGTGTCCGCGCTCACACGAGCACGAGTCGATTCTCCCTTTCCTGTCGAATTCGTCAAGAAGCGTTCCGTTGACCGTTCAGATTACGAATGATTTATGGGAAGGTGGGCGGTGGGATCGGACTGCTTCGCCCAAGAGGGCAGTTCGCTCAAGCCGCGGCCCTCGGCGCTGAGGACGCCGGCGAGGCCGCCGAGGACGACCCCGTCCTCCCACAGTTCGGCGTTGCGGATCCTGATCGAGGGCGAGACCGCGATCAGGCTGTTGAGCTCAACTGAGGATCGAAGGCTCTCGAAGACCAGCGAGCCGCCGCGTCCGAAGGCGCCACCGATGGCGATGACGTTGGGGGCTAGCACTTTTGCGGTGTTCGCCAGCGCGCGGCCGAGATAGTGGCCAGCCTCGAACAGGACCCGGGCGCAGGCCCCGTCACCCCGCCGGGCGGCCTCGACCACCTCCTCGAGGGAGCCCTTCGCCGAGCCCGAACCAGCGAGCGCCAGCAAGATCGAGCGCTCGGAGAGGTACGTGGTCAGGCAGCCGCGGCTGCCGCAGAAGCACACGGGGCCATCCTTTTCGAGCACCATGTGTCCGATCTCCCCGGCCATACCGTCGCCGCCACGCTGCAGCTTGCCGTCGACCACGATGCCGCCGCCGACATTGGCCGAGCACATGACATAGACGAAGTGCGAGCTTCCTCGACCCGCACCCCACGTCCACTCAGCGAGTGCGGCAAGGTTGGCGTCGTTCTCGGCGAGCACCGGCACGCCGAGGCGTTCCTTGAGCGCGGCCGCGACCGATACGTCCTTCCAGTGCGGCATCTGCAGCCGCGCCCAGGACAGGAGCTGGCCGTTCTGCGTTGACACCGGCCCCTGCATCGCCGCCGCGACGCCGGCGAGCTCCTTCACGCGGATACCGGCGCGGCCAACAAGCGCATCGATCAGGTCGACCACGATCGATGGATCTCCCCCTTGATCGGTGGAGGACTCACCGAAGACCACCGTTTCGTCGTACCTCGCCTGGCGGGCGAAGTCGAACAGCGTGGCGTGTACACCGGAGACATTGACCTGCACCGAGGCCACGGCCCCGTTGTACCCGGCGAGCGTGACGACCGACTGCCGCCCGTTGCGCGCCCCGACGGTCGCGACCCCCTCCTCCTGCAAGACCCGTACGACGTTGTTGACGGTGGCCGGCGACAGGCCGGTGGCCCGGGCCAGCGCCGCCTGGGAGGACGGCCCGTGCGCGCGAAGGGCATCGACGACCAGCTCATGGCTGCCGTTTCGGCGCGCTCTGCGAGCAGGCGGGACCGGATGGTGGTCAGGATCGGCCATGATGGCATCCTATTCTTCAATGCTTGAACGATGAAGGATGCACATATGCGCAGTCTCTTCAGTAGACAGTGACTGTCGACACTGTCAGGCGGTCGGTGCGGACTCGTCGCGAAGCGCCCGGATCACTCCGGCGAGGTGGTCGCGGGCCGCGATCTCGGCCTCGTCCGCGTTGCGGCTCTCGATCGCCCGGACCGTGCGCCGCAGCTCGACGAGTGACTCCTCGGCGCGACGCATTCGCAGGGACAGCTGGAACTGGTGCCGCACGATCTGACCCATCAGCCGCTGGACGAGGTCGGCGGCGGTCGCATGGGCGGACGCCGCGCGGACCAGGCCGTGGTGGACCTGGATCAGCTCGGAGTAAAGCGGGAGCTCCCCGGCACCGACGGCCTCCTCCATGCGCCGGAGGTTGTCGACGATGTCCGCGACCTGCTGCTCGGTGCCACGCTCGGCGGCCTTCGCCGACAGGAGTCCGTCGAGGACACGCTCGCACTCCATGATCTCGATCGCCTCGGCCGCGGAGACGCGTCGCACCCGGGCGCCGCGATTGGGGATCCGCTCGACGAGCCCTTCGAGCTCGAGCACGCCCAACGCCAGTCTTACGCTGTGACGCGTCACCCCGTACCGCTCGTTGAGCTCTGCCGGCAGCAGCCTGAATCCGGGCGGGAGCTGACCAGAGGCGATCTCCTCGCGGAGATGCTGGGCGGCGACGTCGCGGCCAGCGGCGCCCGCGGGCGTGGCGTCGAGTTCGTCACTCACGGTGCTCACGGTGCTCACGCTGCTCACGGGTCGAGGGGTTCGGAGGTCGATGGTCGGCACGCTCAGGCGAGCCGCCCGATCGCCCAACGTTATCAACCGCCGACCGGGCCCCGGCGCGCCGTGCGCCGGGGCTTAGGCGCACGGGTTCAGCAGCTCGCCTGATAGGTGTAGTCGGCGTTGGCGGCGTCGCCGACGTTGTCCTTGGTCAGAAGCCTCTGCGGCACACCGACGAAGTCGTCCGAGGCGGGGACGGCGCCGCCCTTCGGGTTGGACTTGATGTAGTCGACGAGAGCCTTGAGCTGGTCGGCACCGATCTGCTTGGGCGACTGGGCGACCAGCGCGGTGATCAGGCCCTGCTTGAGCGCATCAACCTCGGCCGGCACGGCGTCCAGAGCGATGACCGTGACCTTGCCCGCCTTGCCGGCTGCCCTTACGGCTGCAGCCGTGGCCTGGCCGTCCGGGCCGTCGGCTGCCACGATGACCTTCAGGTCGGGGTTCGCGATCAGCAGCGATGAGACCGCCTGGGTCGCCTTGTTGACGTCGAAGGACGTGTAGGTCGTCTTCAATGCCTGGAGCTGCGGGTTCGCGGACGTGATCGCCGAGACGACCGGGTTCAGGCGCGAGTCGACCGGGACGAGACCCGGGATGCCGTTGATGACGGCGATTTTCCCGCTGCCCGTCGGGACGAGGCTCTTGAGCTGGTCGAGGAAGGCGAGGTTCTTGGTGTCGGTGCCGACGACCTTGTACTGCGCGGCGGGGTTGGTGCCGTTGATCGTCACGACCGGGACGCCCTTGGTCATCAGCGACTTGTACTGCGCGACGAACTGGTCGGGGTTCGACGGGTTGACGAACATGCCGGCCGGCTTCGCCAGTGTCGCCGCCGAGAAGCTCTGCGAGTACGCCGACGCGTCGCCCGAGGTCGATGAGTAGTCCTTGTAGGTGACGCCCAGCTTCTGCGCCTCCTCCTTCGCGCCGCACCCAAGTGACGCCCAGAACGGGTCGCCGGTGAGGCCGTAGACCCCGGCGATGGTGATGTTGCCGGCACCGGCTGTGGCACCGGCGCCGGTGCCTGAGCTGGAGCTTCCGCAGGCGGCCAGTCCCAGGGCCAAACAGGCGACGGCCAGCGTCCCCGCCGAACGGCGAATGTTGAGCTTCATCTGTGTTCCTTCCATTGATACCCAGGGACCTGGGCGTCGGGCTGCGGTCGCCGGAGCAGGTGCCGGCGGGAGGGTGGTGGTGGCGCGGTGCCCGGGTGTCAGGTCGCGCGCCGGCGGATATAGGTCAGCCGGTCCAGCGCGACCGCCAGGATCAGAACGCCGCCCACGGCGATGAGCTGGTAGTAGGACGAGACTCCGACGATGACCAGTCCCGATTGCAGAATCACGGCGAGCGCGGTGCCCCACAGGGCGCCGATGATGGAGACCTTGCCGCCCTCGAGCATCGTGCCGCCGATCACGGCCGCGGTGACGGCGTTGAGCGCGTCGTTGCTGTGGCCCTGGATCGCGGTGCTGCCGAAGTGGGACAGGTCGATGAACCCGGCGACTCCGGCCAGCGCCCCGCCGAGGATGGCGAGCTTGAGGAGGTGGCGGGGCGCCTTGATCCCCACCCGATCGGCAGCGCTGAAGGACGACCCGATGGCCAGCGTCCGCATGCCGAAGCGGGTGTAGCGGATGCAGACGTAGAGCGCCGTCGCCACGACGAGGGCGACCAGCGCCGGCACGGGCAGGACGCCGATGGTGCGCAGGCCGAAATTCTCCTGCAACTGGGTCGGCACTCCGGAAAGGTCGGTGCCGTTGCTGATGACGTAGCCGATCCCGGTGCCGATGCCGAGGGTGCCGAGCGTCGCGATCAGGGCGTTGATGCGGAGGTAGGCCACGAGCAGGCCGTTGATGGTCCCGAAGACAGCCCCGGTCACCACGCAGGCCAGCAGCCCGGCGAGGACCGCGGCGGCGGCGTGGGGGTAGGTGCCGTCGGCGGCGGGTGTGGAGATGTGGAGCATCACACGGGCACCGACCACCGAGGAGAGGACGAGGTTCGCCCCCAACGAGAGGTCGAAGATCCCGGCGCCCAGCATCATCGCGAGTCCGACGGCGAGCAGCAGCGCCTCGGTGCCTGCCAGCAGCAGGGCCTGCACGTTGTCACTCGAGGCGAAGACCCCGTTGTCTGACAGCGCCGTGAACAGCACGAACAGGGCGATGTCGAGGGCGAGGATGGCGGTCGCTCGGGTGAGCAGCGCCTGTCGCCACCACGGGGTCGGACGGGTGGCCCGGGTGTCGACTGCCGACTCGCGCGAGGCCGCGGGCGAGGTGTTGGCAACGGTGTTCATGCGAGGGTCTCCTGGGCGTAGCCGACCATCGTCGCCACCACGTCGGGGACGGTCAGGTCGCGGGCGGGGGCGTCGATGGCGGTTCTGCCGCGCCACAGGACGACGACGCGGTCGGCCATGGCGAGGATGCGAGGCAGGTCGTGGGAGACGACCAGAACGCCGCGGCCTGCATCTGCGACGCGGCGCATCATGGAGCACACCAGCTCCGACTGTCGCGCACCGAGGGCGGCGGTGGGCTCATCCAGCAGCACGGCGGTGGACGACCACATGACCGCGCGAGCGACGGCGATGGCCTGTCGCTGGCCACCCGAGAGCTGGCTGACCGGCACATTCAGGGACGGCAGGGCGATCGAGAGCTCGCGAAGCGCGGCATCGGTGCGCTCGGCCATCTGCTTGCGGTCGAGGAACCCGAGCGCGCCGAGCGGCCCGCTCCGCATCAGCTCGTGGCCAAGGAACATGTTGTCGACGACGCTGAGGTCCGGCGCGAGCGAGAGATCCTGGTGGACGGTGTCGACACCGTGCTCTTGGGCATCGCGCACCGAGGACATCTCGACCGGCTTGCCGTCGATCGTGACCTGACCGCTGTCGGGCCGATGGATGCCCTGCAGGACCCGGAGGAACGTCGACTTGCCGGCACCGTTGTCGCCGAAGAGCGCAACGACCTCGCCGTAGTCGACGTTGATGGAGGCGTCGCGCAGCGCCTCGACGTGGCCGAAACGCTTGCCGACGTGCTCGGCCGCGATCGCTGATCCCTTGCGCATGGTGTGCGCCTTCCGTTCCGTGTGACGTGGGCCACTAGCCCGATGTGAGCCCTGACACTAAGAAACGCTTGCTCATATTATCAACAATTTTTGCGCAACGACTTGCGCAAAGATCTGCGCAACAGGTTAGAGTGACGTGACGCACACAGCATGGAGCGCACGCAGAAGGAGGTGGAGGAGTGAAGCAGCGATCCACGCGGGCGCGTGCCGACGACGTTCGCCAGCGACTACGAGCCGCACTCCTCCAAGGCCGCTACGCCCCCCGACAGCGCCTGATCGAGGCCGAACTAGCCGAGGAGTACGCCGTCAGCCGGTTCGTGATCCGCAACGTCCTCCATCAGTTGGAGGCGGAGTCGCTGGTCGAGGTGCAGCCCCATCGCGGCGCCCGGGTACGCGAGCTGTCCTTGGCAGAGGCGCTCGAGATCACCGAACTGCGCCAGTCGGTCGAGGGATTGATCGCCGCCCGCGCCGCAGAGAGGATCTCACCGGCGCAGATCGACGGCCTCCAACGGCTCGGACGCGCGATGGCCGACGCCGTCGAGGGCGGCGAGCTCGTGCGATATTCGGAATCGAACGCCGCGCTCCATGCGTCGCTGCGGGAGATCGCGGCGAACGCGACGGCGACCGCGCTGCTCGAACGACTCAACGCTCAGATGGTGCGTCACCAGTTCATGCTGTCGCTGATCCCTGGGAGACCGCGGGTCTCGCTGCCTGAGCACCTGGACATCATCGTCGCGGTCTGCGCTCACGAGCCCGCCGCCGCGGAGTCCGCGATGCGCCGCCACATCGGCAGCGTCCTACGCGCGATCGCCGAGTCAGACGCCGCCGGAAGCCGCGCTCCGGGCATGCCGGGGCCCGCGAAGGGCATGGCCGCAGCGCCCTAGGAAGACCTTGGAAGACCTAGGAACGACCGGATCCCTGCCTGAAACACCTTCTCGCGTCCACACCCGTTGACGCGCTCTGAACTGGAGTAGTCGTGCACGACCGATATCTCGACGCCGTCGTCCTCGAGCGACGCAACCTGAGCGACCGGATCGCCGAGTTCACCCTCGGTGCCGCCGACGGCCAGCCGCTGCCCCTCGCCGAGGCAGGCAGCCACCTCGAGCTCAGGTTCGGCGGCGACACCGGGCGCTTCCTGCGCCACTACTCCGTCGTCGGTCCCCTGACCACCACCGCACGCGAGCCGTTCTGGCGCATCGCGGTGCAGCGCGAGGACCGTTCACGCGGGTCGGCGTACATCCACGATCACTTCCGCAAGGGGACGCCGCTGCGGGTCTCGCATCCCATCGGGGCCTTCCGGCTCTCGCGCAACCTTCCCCACGTCCTGCTCGTCGCAGGCGGCATCGGCATCACGCCGATCCTGCCGATGCTGCGCTCCCTCGTCATCCGCAGGCAGTCCTTCTCGATGCTCTACGCCGGCGCCGAGCGCAGCCAGATGGCCTATGCCACCGAGGCGCGCGGCCTCGGCGGGGACCGCGTGCGCATTCACGAGGCGGTGCACAGCGGAATGCCCGACCTCGATGGCCTGCTGGCCGCGCAGCCTGCCGGGACCGTGGCGTACGTGTGCGGCCCGGGCCCGATGATCGACGCACTACGAGGCCTTGCCCGCGCACGCGGCTGGGACGACCGCCACGTGCGCTTCGAGGTCTTCAACGCCGCCCACCTGCCCGACGACGTCGACTTCGACATCCGTCTGCGATCGGGACACGTGGTCCGGGTCGGCGCGGGCACGACGATGCTCGACGCGCTCGAAGGCGCACGCGTAGACACGCTGTCCGACTGCCGCCGGGGGGAATGCGGACTCTGCGTGACCGACGTGCTCGACGCCCACGAGGGGATCGACCACCGCGACAGCTATCTCACCGCCGACGAGAAGGCCTCGTGCACCCAGGTCGCCCTGTGCTGCTCGCGCGCCAGGGGCGCCGTGCTCGACCTCGACCTCGAATGAAAGGGACCACCGTCATGACCGACACCCTGCCGTCCGCGCCCAGCGAGGACCTGAGCGGCGACGCCGCCGTCTTCGCCGCCATGGAGCCCCACGACCCGGGGCAGTTCGCGACTCACGCCACGCCGTTGATCCGCAACTGCTGGTACGTCGCGGGCCTTGCCAGCGAGATCGGCCGCGTTCCGCTCGCCCGTAAGCTCCTCGGCACGGACGTCGTGCTGTACCGGACGAGGTCCGGGGAGCCGGTGGCAATGCGGAACCGCTGCCCCCACCGCTCCTTCCCGCTTGCCCGCGGCAAGCTCGAGGGCGACCGGCTGATCTGCGGCTACCACGGCATGGAGTTCGAGCCCGACGGAATTTGCGCCCACATGCCGGCCCTGTCAACGACGCCCTCCACCGTCACGATCCGGACCTTCCCGGTCACCGACCGGGGCCCGCTGACCTGGATCTGGATGGGCTCGCCCGATCTCGCCGACGAGGCACTGATCCCCGACACGAGCTGGCTCGCGGACGAGGGCTGGGGCACGGTCTCGGGTCGCTACCACATCGACACCGACTACGTCGCGATGCACGAGAACCTCATCGACCAGACGCACTTCCCCTTCCTGCACCCCGACACCGTCGGCACGCCGGAGTACGCCAGGTCGCGGCTGAGCGCGTCGACGGAGAACAACCAGGTGGTGATCCGTCGTCATCTGCACAACTCTGCCCCGCCCGCCGTCTACGGCGTACCCGCCGGGATCATGCACAAGCGGGTGGACCGCACCTCGGAGGCACGGTTCGTCTCGCCGGCTCTCCACGTAGCCTTCGCCGAGATCATCGACCACGAGCCGGACGGGGACGCACCGACGAACTACCGCTACAACATCACGCACTGCTTCACGCCCGAGTCGAACACGACCATCCACTACTGGTGGTTCAACTCCCGCGACTACAAGCCCGGCGACCCGGAGATCGACACCTTCCTCACCGACGCCTCCTCGCAGGCGTACTCCGAGGACGTCGAGGCCTTGGAGTGGATCATGGACGTCGTCAAGAACGATGCAGATCCGCAGATCGACCTCAGCTTCGCCCCCGACAAGCCGGGCCTGATGGCCCGCCGCATCATGTACCGGCTCTCCGCACTCGAGCACACGATGGTTGCAGGTGAGCGTTGAGTCCTTCCAACATGGCGTGACGGTTGAGCGCGTGGACGAATTTCCGGCTACGGAACTGACTGCCGCGGTCGCTGTGCAGGACCTGGGAGACCCGCGAGGAGATCCGGATCGCGATCGTCACCGGTGCACCAGTTGCCGACGGCCGCGCAGATGGCCGCGATCCGCTCCAGGGTCAGGGCGCGTGGGGTGCCCTTGGGTCGGCGGAGCTGAAAGGTCCCTCGACCGGGTTGCCGGGTGAGGGCGTCGTGGCGCAGCGCGTACCCGAACAGCAGGTTGAGCACGGTGCGGACGCGGCTCGCCTGGGAGTGGGAGACGGCGCGCTGGTCGCGCAGGTCGCGCTCCACCCGGCCGGTGGTGAGCTCGCCGAGGGTGTAGTGCTCGAAGGTCGGGCGCACGTGGAGCCGAGGGTGTCGCGGTAGCCCTGTTTGGTGGTCTCGGAGATGTCCTGAGCCTCCAGATCGGCCAGCCACAGTTCGGCGAGGTCGCCGAGCGGGCTGGCCAGCCGCAACTGGCCGGCGCTGCCGTAACCGCGCCGGTCGACCAAGCGCTGGTTGAGCAGTGCGGTGGCCTGCCGGGCGGTGCGGTCGGTGGCGGTGACCTTGCGCAGGCGGCCGTCGACGTCGCGGTAGCGGGTCTCCGCCACGACCCCGGCGCCGGCGCGGCTGGGGCGCAGCGCGATCGCGCCGTAGGCGCCGATCGGGGTACGGGGGCGGCCGCCGCTCACGGAGCGCGCCCGGCTAGCCGGTCGGGGTCCTCAACGGTGGCGGGCTTGGCGCCGTGGCGCACCGCGTCGGCCTGCTCACGGCCGGCCAGCCATGCCACGACCTCGGTCCGGCGGAGCCGCAGTTCGCGGCCCACCCGAAAGTCTCGGAGGCCGCGACCGGCGCTGCGCAGGTCGTAGAAGCACTTCAGACTGACGCCGAGGTAAGCGGCAAGCTGGGAGATGGTCAGGACCGCCAGCTGGCTGGCCAGGTCGGCCCGGTCGGTGCCGTCGGCGCAGTCGGTAGCGTGGTCATCGCCGGCGACCGGACTCGGGTGCGGGATGCTGCTGGGTGCGGTGGTGTCCATGCCACCCAGGTGTGCGAGCCGGACCGAGCCGGTCCCAGACGCGCCGAGGGCCACGCTCCAGCGTGTCGCTCGGGACGGTGAAGTGGTGAGTTTGTGGTGAGTTGCCATGCCGTACTCCTCGATGAGGATTCCGGACTGGCCCACTGGCCTGCATGTTTGGTGGAGCTGAGGGGATTCGAACCCCTGGCCTTCTCATTGCGAAGGTGCACCTTGCTTCCACGTGCCATATCTGCGAGCGCTTCCACGCGTTGCAGCGCTTGCTCGACAACCCCGAATCTCCGACGCGGGGGCCACCGGGGGGCCATGGCCGGACGAACGGATTCGCGGGCAGAGAGTCACACCTTGGCCTTCGGCTACAACTCGACCCGATCGCTGGTCCAGGTCGGCACGCCCGCAAAGAAGAAGTCGTTGTCCGCTGTCCAAAAGGGGCGGTCGAGGGCCAGCGCAGTCGCGAGGCTGGGCCGGTCAGCTGATCGCGTCGCTCGATCCGGGCCAATGCACCTGCCCGGTAGGCAATGTAGCCCTGCTCTTTGACAGCGCGGACCAGCCGGGACGCGACTTTGAGCGTCGGGTAGGTCGTCAGGCACCGCAAGCGTTACCGCCTCCAGGACCTCCTCTCACCGGCACAGCACCTCGACCTCTGAAGCGGCGCCAGTCGTCACCCGCCGGGCTGAACCGGCTCTGCTGCACTGATCGGTGAACTGTGACAATTTCGTGGTACGGGATCCGGCACGGTTCGAGTGAGGAACTCGGATGCGCCGACACTAGCTTCGATCACCTCGCCGGAGTCGAAAAGTAGCGCCGAACGATCGGTCGAGCTTCCTCGTCTGGACAAGTTGTCACGCCTCCAACGGGTGGCCGGGACCACGGCCGCACTCAGCGAGCGGTCTCCGGGACCCAGCCGCTGGTCCGCAGCGCCGCGTCGAGCGTTGAGCCCGGAGTCACCCCAAAGGATGCGGGCATCATCATGACCAGCGCCCCGAAAAGATGGTCCCGGGTGGCGGCAACCGCCTCCTCGGCATCGCCGGCGGCGAGGGCCGCGAGGATCCGAGCGTGGTCATCGTCGGCACGTCCGCGACGTACGTCGAAGTGCAGCCTCATCCGCTCTGCTTGCGCCGACAGGTCGGTGAGCAGCCGGATCAGTGTGGGGGAGCCGGCGAGGCGGTAGAGCGTCATGTGGAACTCGCGGTTGAGCCCCGAGAAGGCCTGTTGGGCGTCGGGTCCGTCCACCCGAGACCGGAGCTCCTCGTGGAGCTCGCGCATCCGGTCGAGTGTCTCTTCGGTCAGGTGTGGCAGCGCCGCCTGTACGGCGAGGGTCTCGAGCTGGATCCGCATCGCTGCCACGTCCTCGGCCGCGGCTAGGTCGACGCCGGTTACCACGACGCCGCGGTATGGGAGTCGTTCCACCAGACCCTGGGCGTCGAGGCGCAGGATCGCCTCGCGTACCGGGGTGCGGCTGACTCCGTACGACGCGGCGATCTCGGTGGGGTCGAGGCGGTCGCCGGGAGCCACGGCGCCGGTGGCGATCTGCTCGTGGAGGCGGTCGAAGACCTCGTCTGCCACGCGGCGATGGATTCCGGGCATGCGCACCACTCTAGGGAGCGGGACGTCTCGCCGGTCGAGGGGGAATTGGCCGGATCGTGATGCCAGGTATCCGTGAACGTCCATTGTGGATCCAATATCCAATCCATAGCGTCGTTGTGTCACCGATCACAGAGATGAGACTCCATGACCCTGATCCTGGACGACGCCGCCGTGCGGGCGGTCTTCGACTGGCGCCGCGCCGTTGGGGCCCTCCGAGAGGCGTACGCCGCCGATGCCGACCAGGCGAGGTTCCCCGCCCGCCGGATGGCCCGCGGCGACCACGGATGGCTGCGCACGCTCAGCGGTGTGCCGGCGGGCGAGCACCTCATGGGCCTCAAGGTGATCGCGGCCTCGCCGCGCAACGGCCGGGTGTCCTACCTGATTCCGCTCTTCGACCAGCGCACCGCCGAACTCGTGGCCTTGCTCGACGGGCACTCGATCACCGGCTTTCGCACCGCCGCGACCTCAGCCCTCGCGGCCGACGTCCTGGCCGTGGATTGCCCGCTTCAGGTCGCGGTGATCGGCTCGGGCTTCGAGGCGCGCAACCACTTACGCGCCGTGGCGGCGGTACGCGACGTTGCTGGCGTGCGGGTCTTCAGCCCGCGCCCGCAGAGTCGGCAGCGCTTCACCGACGACCTCGCCGATCTCAACCTCGCCATCGAGCCCGCGGAGTCCGCCGAGTCTGCGGTCGTCGGCGCGGACCTTGTGATCTGTGCCGCCCGCTCTCGTGACGAGACGCCAACGCTGCTCGGGGCGTGGTTGCGGCCGGGGATGACCGTGATCTCGATCGGCTCGACCCTGCCCGAGCAGCGCGAGGTCGACCCTGAGGTCATCGCACGCGCCGACCTCCTAATCGCCGACATGCTGCCCGAGGTGCTCGAGGAGACCGGCGACCTGATCGCTGCCAGGCAGGCAGGGGTCGACATCACGGCCCGGGCGATGAGCCTTTCGGATCTGATTGGAGGCTCCGTACCCGGCCGAGAGAGACCCGAACAGATCCTTCTGTACAAGTCGGTCGGTGCCGCCGTGCAGGACCTTGCCGTTGCCGAGCTATGCGCGCGCAGTGCCGAAGAACAAGGACGAGGTCGAGACCTCGACCTCGGGATCCACCCGGTCGAGAAGTGAGGAACACCGTGACCATCGAAGCCAGCCCGTTCAGCGTGCTCGACCAACCCGATCTCCTCCGGTACGGCGCCCACGTCGCCGGCGAGTGGATCACCGAGGGCGGCTCCGGCTCGTTCACCGTCGACGATCCAGCGACCGGCCACGTCATCGCCAAGCTGCCCTCGCTCAGCCCTGAGCAGGTGAGGGCGTCGGTCGAGGCCGCCCACCGCGCCCTTCCGGAGTGGAGCGCACGATCAGGCAACGAGCGTTCGCAGGTGCTCCGGCGCTGGTTCGACCTGGTGAGCGAGCATGCCGAGGACCTCGCCAGAATTATCGTCCTGGAGCAGGGCAAGCCGCTGACCGAGGCGCGCGCGGAGATCGTGTACGCCGCCTCGTTCCTGGAGTGGTTCGCTGAGGAGGCCAAGCGGATCCGCGGCGAGATCTTCGACTCTCCCAGGGCATCGAACCGCGTCGTGGTGCTGCAGGAGCCGGTCGGCGTCTGCGTGGCCATCACGCCGTGGAACTTCCCAGCCGCAATGATCACCCGCAAGGCCGGCCCCGCCCTCGCCGCAGGGTGCACGATGGTCGTCAAGCCTGCCTCTCAGACGCCGCTGACGGCGCTCGCGCTCGCCGAGCTGGCCGAGCGTGCCGGGGTGCCGGCGGGCGTGCTCAGCGTGGTGACCGGACGAGCCAGCGAGATCGGACCGGAACTGACCGGCAACCCGCTGGTCCGCAAGATCAGCTTCACCGGCTCCACCGAGGTCGGCCGCCGCCTCCTGCAGGAGGCGGCGCTCACGGTCAAGAACGCCTCGATGGAGCTGGGTGGCAACGCCCCTGTCCTGGTGTTCGACGACGCCGACGTCCCCACGGCCGTGGAGGGCGTGCTGACGGCCAAGTTCCGCAACACGGGCGAGTCGTGCATCGGCGCCAACCGCGTCTACGTTCAGGACCGGATCTACGACGAGTTCGCCGCCGCGTTGGCCGAGCGCACCGGCGCGCTCAAGGTCGGTCCCGGACTACAGGACGGTGTCCAGATCGGTCCGCTCATCGACAGCGCGGCCGTCGAGAAGGTGGCCGAGCATATTGCCGACGCGACAGAGAACGGCGCGCGTGTCGTGGCGGGTGGTTCCGTCCACGGGCTGGGTGGACGGTTCTTCGAACCCACGGTGCTTGTCGACGTCGCCCCCGGCATGCTCATCACCCGGGAGGAGACCTTCGGCCCGGTCCTGCCCTTGGTGCGCTTCGACCACGAGGACCAGGTGGTGGCCTGGGCCAACGACACCGAGTTCGGCCTGGCGGCGTACCTCTTCACGAAGGATGCCGAGCGCACCTGGCGGGTCGCGGCCGCACTGGAGACGGGCATGGTCGGGATCAACACCGGTCTGATCTCGAATGAGGTCGCGCCGTTTGGCGGCATCAAGCAGTCCGGCCTCGGCCGCGAGGGATCGGTGCACGGCATCGACGAATACCTCGAGCTCAAGTACCTCGCCTGGGAAGGCGCCGGCGCCACGTCGGCCGCCCGCTGACCACCGCTCAACACCTCGAAGGAGTCTTCATGCCCACCTACACCCGTACCGAGGCCCGCGAGTGGGCCCGCGAGCACCTCGTCGGCGCCGTCAACTGCACCATCCCTTCCTTCACCGCCGACCTGCGCGACATCAACGAGGCCGGCATCCGGCACGACATACGTCTGGCCAAGGAGCACGGCTTCCTCGGCACGCTCGGAGTCTCCGAAGTGAACATCACTATCCCGGAGTACCTCGAGTTCTTGCGCATCGTCCGCGACGAGGCCGACGCAGACGGTGGCGACCTGGTCGTGGTGCACCACGCCAGCTGGGGCAACCTGGAACAGAACATCGAGGCGGTCAAAGGCGCCGAGGCTGCCGGCGCGGAGCTGGTGCTGCTGTCCTACCCGCCGAACTTCTACCCCGAGTCCGAGCAGGAGGTCTACGACTACACCAAGACCCTCTGCGATGCGACGAATCTCGCGGTCATCCTCTTCCCGATGTTCCTCTGGGGCTTCAGCACCCGCATCCACCCGTCCGATATCCCCGCCCGGTTGATCCGCCGCCTGCTCGACGATTGCCCCAACATCGCGGTGATCAAGGCCGAGGGCGGCTTCCCCAGCATCATGGGCATCGTCGAGTGCCACCGCCTCTTCGGCGCGGAGGTAGTGATCTCCTGCCCGATCGAGGGCGAGCTCCTCCCGCTCGGCCAGCTCATCCCGATCCAGCTGTCCGCGACCAGCGACCACGAGTTCTGGGGGCCCACGATCCCGCATGCGATGAGGCTGCTGCGAGATGGGAAGTTCGACGAGGTAACCGACCTCTACTGGCGAATGCACCCGGCCCGCAAGGCCAAGAACGCACTCGCCCAGCAGCTCAACGGCGGCGCCTTCATCAACCGGCAGCTGTGGAAGTTCCAGGGCTGGCTGCAGGGCTACAACGGCGGCCCGCTGCGGATGCCGACCCAGCGCATCCACGAGCCGCAGATGAACGCCCTGCGCAAGGGCCTCCTCGACTCCGGCTTCGAGCCCAGCACGGACCCGTTCCGCGAGTTCTTCCTCGGGCGCAACCCCGCCTAATCACCAGACGAACACCGCACGAATCACCAGCCGTAGGAGACGACCGATGACGCTTGAGTTCCTGCCCGACGACGTGGCCCAAATCCCCGCCGACACCTTCGCAGCCGCCTTGGCGGAGCTGGCCGATGCCCTGGGGGCCGATGCGGTGCTGGCCGAGCCGGCGGAGAAGTCAGAGTTCCGCGATCCGTTCCAGCCCGAGCAGTGGCAGGCCTTCTGGCCGGGCGCGGTCGTCCAACCGACAACCACCGAGCAGGTGCAGGACGTCGTCCGGATCGCGGCGAAGCACGGCATTCCACTGTGGAGCCAGGGCCAGGGCCGCAACAACGGGTACGGCGGAGCTGCACCCCGCGTCTCCGGCGGCATCACGGTCAACTTCCGCCGGATGAACCGGATCCTCGAGCTCGACGAGGAGATGGGCTACGCCCTCCTGGAACCGGGCGTGAGCTTCGAGCAGCTCTACGAGGAGATCCAGGCGCGAGGACTCAAGCTGATGGTCTCGGTGCCCGACCTGGGCTGGGGCAGTCTGGCGGGGAACTCCCTCGAGCACGGCATGACCTACCTGCCGAACGGCAAGGACTTCATGGCCGCGTGCGGCATGGAGGTCGTCACCGGCGACGGCTCGCTGCTACGCACCAACATGGGCGCGATGGAGGGCAACGAGACCTGGAACCTCTACCGCCGCAGTCTCGGCCCGTCACTGGACCAGCTGTTCATGCAGTCCAACTTCGGCATCGTGACCAAGATCGGCATCTGGCTCTCCCCGGCGTACGAGACGATCCAGATGGTCGACGTCGACGTCTATCGCGAGGACGATCTCGCGCCGATGGTCGACATCCTGCGCCGGCTGCGCCTGGACGGGACAGTCGACGGCGTGCCATGCATCCTCAACACCCTGCTGCTGGCGTCGACGATGGGGCAGCGCTCGCAGTTCTACGACGGCGACTCGTCCCAGCCGATCCCCGACGAGGCCATCGACGAGATCGCCCGCAAGCTCGACCTGGGTCGCTGGCACCTACGCCTGGCGCTGTACGGCGACGGCCCCGTCGTCGACCACAACTTCGCCAAGGTGCAGAGTGCGTTCGAGGCGATCCCGGGTGCGCGCGTGACCGGCACCCGCACCACCCCCGCGGAAGGGCCGGACCTGCCGAACCCGTCACACCGCGTATACGCCGGCGTACCCAACCTCGACTGGAAGGACATGGGCGGCTGGTACGGCGGAACCCGCGGCGGCCACATGAGCTTCGCTCCGGTCGCCCCGCTCAAGGGTGAGAAGGTGCTGGCGCTACACCGCTGGATGCGCGCCTTCTTCGAGGCGGCGGGGCTGGACTACACCGCCGACATCATCGTGGGCAACGCCCGCAGCGTCTGTCACGTCACCGGCGTCACCTTCGACTACGACGACCTGGACGCCACCGAGAAGGCCTACCGCACCCTGCAGGACCTGGTCCGCGAGGCCGGCAAGCTGGGGTACGGCGAGTACCGCGCGCACCTGCATTACATGGACCTGGCGCAGGAGCAGTACGCCTTCGGCGACCACGCCTACCTCCGGTTCGTGGAGAAGATCAAGGACGCCGTCGACCCCGCCGGGATCTTCTCGCCAGGCAAGCAAGGAATCTGGCCCCGGGCGCTGCGCCCTTGAGAGGCGTGGAGGACGCCCTGGCGCAAACGGTCAACACGCCGACGTCATCCGGATCGTGCCCGGCGGCGTTGCATCACGGACGCGCGGAGAGGAACCGGGTCGCGGTTGCGCTGATCGGCTGCAGGGGTTGTTATCTGGCCGGGGTTAGGTGGTCAGACAGTCACGGGTACCGCGGCCACCGTTGCCGACCCGGTTGGCCCGGTTCCCTGGTGGTCTTGGCTTCCTTGCGTAGCTCGCCCTCCCGACGGTCGGCGGTGCGGTGCCAGATCCTTGATCACGTTTCCGCGCAGCTCGCGGTCTTCCAGGGATCCACCGTTGGCAAGGTGGGCGCTGACGTAGTCGGTGACGCGTTGACGTGCTGATCCCTCGGTGCTGGGCCGTTGGGGGTGTTCCTGGTCCGCGGTACGAGCCGCAGGCCGCTGGGGTGCACTCACCCGCTCGCTTGAGACGATGGCGGCCGGGGCCGGGGCAGCAGTCGTCGCCTCCGCTGTCGCCAGACCAGGTGCGGCCGCAACGGCAGTGCTCAGGAAGCCGCATGCAAGGTGCCCGTCGGCACGGCCGGCCGGGGCTCCGGCTTGGACGTTGAGACCGTCGTGGCACTCATGGCCTCGGCCCGGCGGTCCGGCTGGGTGGGGGTAGGGTTGGTGGCCGGTGCGGGCGCCTTGACGTTGCGGTGCTGGCGTTCGTGGAGCGCGCTGAGCAGGATCTCGAGGGAGAGGACCTGTACGAACGGTGGGAGTCTGGCCAGGAGCTTCGCGAGCCATTCCGACCCAGCGTGGGCATCGTTGGTGATCGCGCTGGGGGCCATGAGGCCGATGGCCAGGATGAGTTCGGCGGCTCGGGGCCGGTCTCCGCGCTGGATGCGGATGAAGGGGGAGGCGGCTGCGGCGAGCTCGCCGCCGTCGATTGCGATCGGAACCCTCCAGGCTGCACCCGGGAAAACGACGTGGGTCGCGATGGCTTCGGCGCGGATCGCGTCGAAGGCGAGCACGAACGTGGCGCAGGTGACTGCTGTGAGGCACAGGCAGGTGACTGCGAACGCTACACGCTCGAACCAGCTCACCGGACGGGCTGCTTGCCGAGGTGGCGACGGCGACGGCGGCCGGCCAGCAGGAGCACGAGGCCGGATCCGCGGCCACGCCCGTCTCGCCCGGACACATCCGGGTCGTCGAGGACCGCTCGCTAGAGGCTCAGACTCTGCTCATGCGCTTGTCCCGAGAGCCTCCGCGGTTCCCCGCTGCCGGGCGCTGAGCACGACTGCGTCCCTTTACGTGCGGCCGGCGACGTCCCCAGGGCGCGGACGGCTCCGCCGGGCACTGGGGGCTCGCTCATCGTTCGGAGCGCACGAGCGGCATCTGCGGGCGGCAGGGTGTCGAGCTTGCGAAGGAGGTGCTTGGCGTCCTGTACTCGCGCGCGCAGCTGCACCGTGCGGCGCCGGACGTCGGAAGCCCGGCGATTGCCGAGGAGGTGTCGACGGGTGTCTGCTCGCACGTTCTCGTGGTTGCTGTCAATCAGCGCCAGCCTGTCGACCGCACTTGCCATGTCGCGGCAGGCCTCGAGGACGCTCGGATGATCGTTGGTGGCCAGATCGGCTGCATGCTGGGCCCAGCGGGTGCGGTCGGCTCCTGGGGTCGAGGCGGTTCCCCAGCGAGCGGCGACCGCAGCGGTCAGGCTGTCAAGATCGCTCGACCTCTGTTCAGCAGCCCGTTCCGCGGCGCGGCGTCCGAATCTGCCTGAGTTGCGGGCTGCTGCGTTGGCCGCATACATGCGGTCCGCAGCCTCTGCGATGGCGTCGGCCGCGTGGGCAGCCTGTTCCAGCAGGTCGGCGTGAACCGCGGCACGAATGGCCTCCTCGCTTGCTTTCGCTGACGCGACCGCGCGTTCGTAGGGTGCCCGGTTTCGCTGGTGCTCGCTGTCCAGGGCGGCGATCGCCGCGAGCGCGTTCTCCCAGCGGGCGGCGTCGGCGTTGGCGCGGTCGATGTCGGCAGCAAGTCGGGCGCGTTCGGATGCGACGTACTCGGCATCGATGGTCGGAGGTGCGACGAGTCCGGCAACAGCTTCGCGCGCCGTCCTGGCCGCGTGCGCGAGACCGCGATCTGCGCGGTCCCGTTCCATCGTGCAAGCGAACTGCTCGCGCGCATCCTCGACGTCGGCCGCGACGACGTGGAGCAGGTTGGCCTCGCGGCCGCGCGTCAGGCCGACGTAGATGCCGGCAGCATCCAGAGCCGCACTCTCGAAGGCGCCGCTGGTCGGGCTGTTGAGGACGGCGTGGGCAGCCTCGCTGGTCGCACCCTGGACGCCGTAGGCGGTTGAGGCGTAGGCAAGGTGGACGTGCTCGGCGACGTAGGCGGCGGGGAGGTGTTTGCTCGCTCGACGGCCAGCTGCTTTGGCTGGCAGGACCCACAGATCACCGTCGTCGTCGGCCCGCTGGACGATCCAGGTCTGCCGGTTGGCGACCCCCAGCGCGTTGTCGTTGCGACGGGTCATGACCAGGTCGCCTGGCCCGACCGGCAGGCCATCGGACCCTACGGCGGCGGTGACTTCGGGGATCTCGCCACGGGCGATGCGCGCCTGCCGGATCGCGGCATTGACCTCTGTGGCCTCGTCGATGGTCCCGACTGTGATGGCGTCACCGGGTCGCGCGATCTCTGCCAGCGCCGCATGCATCGCTTCCGTCGACTCGTGGAGCCGCACGAGGCCGAACTGCTGCAGGCGGTCGAAGAGCCGCTCGGCACGCCGGCCGTCGCGCAGGTCGAGAGTGAAGGAAGCGTAGGTCGGATCGGCGAAGCGGTGGATGCCGGTCAGGTCATGGATCTCGAGTCCAGATGCAGTGACGAGGTCAGCCGCGATGTCGAGGACGCCGCCTCGGCCCACCGCTGGCAGCTGGGCGCGATCACCGATCAAGGCAATGCGAGCGCCGGTCTCGGCCGCGACAATCAGGAGGGCGGTGGCGGTGTCCTGATCGAGCATGCCTGCTTCGTCTACGACGATCCGCTCCATCGTGCGCAGCCTTCTGGGTGCGGGTGGGCCGGCAAAGACTTCACCGGACACCGGGTCGGATTCGCCAGGCTTGAGGCGGTGCCAGACGCCGTCGTTGTCCCAGCGCCATCCGTAGGCGTGGACCAGTGCGGCCACAGAGTCGGTCGGTACGCCGAGTTCCTCGGCTGCGACATCGGCGGCTTTCTTCGTCGGGGTCACGATCCGCGTAGGTCGCCCCTGAGCCTCGGCCGCAGCGATGGCGGCGCCGAGCATGGTGGTTTTTCCTGCACCCGCCGCGCCCTCGACGATGACCAGCGGGGTTGGCGACGCGATCGCGGCCGCGGCCTGGGCCTGGTCGGCGTTTAGCCCACGTTGTGTCGCGAGCCGCTCGATGGCCTCCGCCTCCGCGGGCGCCATCGCATCCACCTCGCCCTCGGCCGGCCCGCTCGCTTCGACACCGGCGCCGATCAGGTCGCGCAGGGTCTCCTCTGCCGCGACGACGCTGATCGTGGTGAGGTGGGCGACCTGCTCGGGGCGGGCCATCGTGGGCGGCAGCACCGAGAGGCAGTCCGACGCGGCGAGGTTCGTCGCGAGGGTGATCAGGTCGCGCAGATCGCCGCCGGTCGCGGTGATGCCGGCCTCGGTGATCGCGTGCGTGACGTGCATCTGGATGTCGTGGATCGTCCACGTCGACGCACTCGCGGCGCAGCGGTCGAGCGCCCGCGCTGCGAGCTCTTCCACATCCAGGTCATCGATACCGACGGGCGCTGGCGCGCGGGCTGGGTGGGACCGTGGACCTGTCCGGTAGCCAGCGGCCGCAAGTTCGCGGCGCCAGCCCTCCTCACAACCGAGCCCCTCAGGGGCCGGCTTCTTGTGCGGTCTTTGATGATCCCAGGCACGGGCGAGCAACCTGGCACGCACGACCGGCCCGGGCTCCTCGCCGGGGTGCGCGTCCTCCCACGCGGCAACCAGAGCGGCGAGGTTGTGCTCGACCTGGGCGGCGCGCTTCGACAGCACCGCGTTGTACGGCTCGAGTTCGGCGACCTCGCCGGTGACGTGGTCAAGGCTCAACCCATGGGCGGCGAGCACACGCGTCAGCTCGGGGTGGGCGGCGATGACTGCCGTTCCGAGCGCCCGGACCGCGCCCTGCTGTTTGAACAGCGCCGCCGTGTCGAGGCCGCGCCACTTCCCGGCCGCGAAGACACGGGTGCCGATCTGGAAGTGGATGTGGCGATGCGGGTCCCCCGCCCGGGAGGTCTTGTGGACGACCGCCACGGTCTCGAGTCGGTGCACACCGACGACCTCTTGGAGCCCACGCGGACCGACACGGGTCACCGAGTGCTGGGCCAACCAGAAACGGATCTCAGCGACCGCGTCCGCCTGTGCACGATCGAGCGCTTCGGAGACACCGGGATGCAACGCGGCGGCGATCGAGAGCGACTTCGGAGCGTTGATCACCATCTCGGCGAACCGCGGCGACCCCAGTCTCGCGCTCGCATGCCTCCGCTCCCCCGGCATCGTCGCCTCGCCGTGACTGGGAAGCCGAGGGGTGCCCCGGGTCGCACCGGTGAACGGATTGCGCCAGTCCACCCAGTCCGCGTACTGCTCCGGCGTGAACACCCCCTCCGCCGTCACGTTGCCGTCACGATCAAGGACGGCGAACTCCGCCACCGCGGTCCCCGCTCCCAAGTAGTACTCATCAGCGGTCGAGCGGTCCGACTCCAAGTAGCGGCGTGCGGCACCACCGGTGCCACGGAACAGGATGACGCCACCCTTCACGCCCGAGCCTCCCAACAGATCCCGCATCGCGTGTATCTGCGCGTGCATGCGCTAATACCGAAGGTAACATACGTCCATTGGGTTGAGGATGGCAAGGAAGGGAGGAAGGAAGTGCGAGGTGGGGAAGGAGGATGAGTCGAGGAGCGCAGAGGAGGGAGGAAGGGAGAGTGGGCAGTGAGAAGAAGGAGGTAGGCGAGGAGGGTGAGAGGTGAGGCGGAGCGAAGGGGCGGTCAGCCGGCGCGGCCGCGGCGTCCCGGCGGGAGCAGGCCACGGTTCCGGGCCTTTGCCACCCATCCCTGCGCGGTTGTCAGCGCGACCCCGTTGATCTCGGCCATCGTCGCCGTCGGGTTGCGATCACCCTGTTTGACCAGCTGCCCGTGCTGGAGCGCGACGCGCTCATAGAAGTCCGGGTCGGTCTTGCCGGTGCCGGCCAGCGGCTTGAGCAGGTCGCGGCGGGCGACCTTCGCGCCTGAGGGCAGGACGATCTTGTTGCCGGTCAGAGTCTCGGTGGACTTCATCGCGAAGAGGCGCTTGTTGATCGAGGTCTCGATGTGCGCGGTCGGCAGCTCTCGCAGCAGGCGCGAGGTGATCGGATCACCCGGGACCCGCGGCAGATACACCACGCCGGTGATGCGCACCTCCTCAGGGACCGCGAACGCCTGGCGTTGGAGTCGGAGGTACACACGGGTCCCCGAGTCGGCGTGCTCCAGGTAGCGCCACAGCCCGCCTTCCGGCTCGTTCGCCACCGCGTCTCCATCGGCATCGGGTGCCGTCGACGCCCGCGAGGAGTCGTCGTACCCGAGGATCTCGTCGATCCGTGCACTCTCATCACTCGAGCGATGCCCCGGGAACATCGTCGGTAGATGCCACCCCGGAGGCATGTCCGCAGGCGTCAGCAAGTCATCAGCGTCCTGCCGGGCGTACGGCGGGTCCTGGGGCAGTCTCATGGCCCCGAACCTACCGAGAATCAACGCCGATGTCAGGTGCTTGCATTTCCACGCGAGGAAGCGCAGAATCGAATGGTTCGGCAAAACCACGCGCAAGGGCGGCGATGACGGTGGGCAGCAACATGATGAGGAAGCGCGGGAAGGCGAGCAGCGCGGTAGCACCGGAGGACTACGGGACGAGCGGCGCGGAGTTCCTGATGTCCGACGAGGTCGCGCAGTGGCTTCGGGTCTCCCAAGCGACGCTGTGTCGGTGGCGTCAGTCCGGCTGCGGGCCACGGGTGACGTGGATGTCGAGGACCTGCCCGCGCTATCGGCGCTCTGACGTCGAGAGCTGGTTGGAGAAGGCCTCGGCGTGAGCGTCTCGAAGACTCCGAACGGCCGCTTCCGCGCCCGACTGAAGAGCGGGCGGGTCAATGTGGCCAGCAAGGTCTTCGATACCAAGCGCGAGGCTACGGCCTGGCTCGCTCGCGAGCGCGCCGCGTTGGTCGGCGGAGTCGATCCCCGAGCCGGGAAGGAGCGGGTCAGAGACGCGGTGCAGCGCTGGCTCCTCATCCGGTCGACGACGGTCGCCCAGAAGACCTACCGCGCCGACCAGGATGTCGAGCGGCTGACCACGGCCAGCGTCCTCAATCTCCACCTCTCGGCCGTCTCGGGCCGGGAGGTCGCCCGCGTCTTCGAGCATCTGCTCGCCTCCGGGCTGGTCGAGTCGTCGGTCGTGCGCTACCGAGCGAGCCTGTCCTCCTTCTTCGGCTGGTGCGTGCGAGAGAAGCTGATCGCGACCAATCCCGTCACCGCAGTGCCCGTCCCGAAGAGCTCCGAGGAGCGCACGGAGATGAACCCGTTCACCGAGGACGAGCTCGAGACTGCCTACCGGGCCTGGCGCGAGCAGAACGCCCGGCTCGCGGACATCCTGCTCATCCTCGGCTGGACCGGTCTGCGCTGGGGCGAGGCCCGCGCGATGACCGTGGGCGACGTGATGGAGGTGCCGGCACCGGGCTTGATCGTTCGCCGATCAGCACCCGAAGGCATCGCCACCAAGGCCACCAAGAGCGGGCGATCACGCCGCGTCCCGATCGCCAACCGCGTGCTCCCGATCGTCGAGCGGCTCAAGGTCGGCAAGAAGCCGGGCGACCTGCTCTTCACCACCGAGGCCGGCTCCCGCCTCCACCGCTCCGCGGTGCTGCGCACGATGAGGTGGGAGCGGACCGGGAAGGGCCGCCGCATCCACGACCTGCGACACACCGCCGCCTGCCTCTGGTTGGCGCGCGGTGTCGATGTCAGCACGGTCCAGAGCTGGATGGGCCACGCGTCGATCGCGACGACGAATCTCTACCTGCACCACCTCGGCACCGGCGCCGACCTGGCCGGGCTGGAGCGCCTCAACAGGGCGCCGGGGGCCACCGGGGGGCCATCCGCCGGACGCACAGGCGAATAACAGCGACGAAGCCCCCAGATGATCCGTGCGTTTCCGCAGGTCATCCAGGGGCTTCACTCGGTGGAGCTGAGGGGATTCGAACCCCTGGCCTTCTCATTGCGAACGAGACGCGCTACCAACTGCGCCACAGCCCCAAGCGAGGTGAAACGTTAGCACCCCGGCCGCTCGGACCTGAAATCAGGCCACCGCCCCGCGGACGAGGTCACGAACCCGCAGCGCGACGGCGTTCGCGTGCGGCCTGCGCGGCCTTGGCCTCGCGCTCGGACTCCTCGGCCTCGCGGGCGAGCGCGGAGTCGGAGGCCTTGCGGCCCGAGCTCCAGACACCGGTGGAGTCGAGGTCGATGGTGCGGACCGTACGGCGCGGTGCCGCCGGCTTGGAGACGTACGTCGGAAGCGGCGCCTCGACCGGGTCCCAACGGCCGTGCGAGGTGTCGGCCGCGGCCGGCTCCTCGACGTCCGCCGTGGCGGGCTCGGCCTGCGCCGCGGGCTCCTCCTCGTGGACGGCGACGATCTCACCCGTCTCGTCGTCGATCTCGACCGCGACGGGGACGGGGCCGGAGGCGGCGCGCGGAACCCGCCTGGTGACGACGGCGCGCTCCTTCTTGACCATGAGGCGGCAGGCAGTCAGCCAGGCAGCGAGCAGCACGGTGGGAGCGGCGAGCCAGAGCCGGTCGAGCACACCGGTGATCACCAGCGCCGCGACGCCGGCGAGCACGAGCAGCAGCACCGAGAGGACGTTGCGACGACGCTTGGTGGCCCGCTTGGCGGCAGCCCGCCGAGCGCGCACCTGCGCCGGCGTGAGACGCACCGGCACCTCGTCGTACTCGACGTCGGCGGCCTTCTCGACGTCACCGGACGCAACCGTCTGGCCGGCCTGGCGACCCGGGCGGCGGACGAGGCCGGTGCCCTTGCCCGAGCCGTCCGACGCCTCGCGACGCGCGAGGACCCGCATCGACCTGGAGAAGGTGGACACGGCGCGGCTCCGGAGGCTCTCGTCATGATGCTCGAGCGCCTTCGGGATGAGATAGACGGCCCACGCCACGATGAGGGCGACGAAGATCAGTGAGCTCGGGTCCACGCATGGAAGCCTAGGAGCGTGGACGTGGACCGCCGGGCAAGAACCTAGGTGTGTCGCAAGACAACTTCTGTGACTGGAGTGATTTCGCTCGTTCAGCGCCCCAGTCGAGCGACCATCCCCTCCGGACACTCCTCGACCGTGATCGCGAAGATCCGGTGATCGCGCCAGGCGCCGTCGATGTGGAGGAAGCGCGGGGCATAGCCGATCTCGTTGATCCCGAGCTTCTCGACGACCCGGAGCGAGTTGGAGTTCTCCGGACGGATGCAGATCTCGACCCGATGCAGGCCGGCGGTCGTGAAGCAGTGGTCGATCACCATCGCGACCGCCAGCGGGGTGATGCCCCGGCCGGCGTACTTCTGGTCGATCCAATAGCCGATCGAGGCGAACTGCGCCGACCCACGGACGATGTTGTTGACGGTCACCTGGCCGGCGAACCGCCCCACCCCGTCGTCGAGCACCTCGATCGCGAAGGGGTAGGTGAGGCCGGCGCGGGCCTGGCGGCGCAACCGGCGGACGAGGACGGGGAAGCTGCTCGGTCGCGCCGTGACCCCGGGCGGGACGGTCGCGTCCCACGGGTGCAGCCAGGCCGCCGAGCGACGCCGGGCTTCAGCCCAGGCATGGGCATCCGTGCGCGTCAGAGGTCGGACGGTCACGTCACCGTGCGTGAGGACCGCGGGCCAGCCCGGGCTCATCGACGGCTCACCGGTGATCGCTCCCGACCGACTGCTCCACCGCGTGCGGCAGGATCGGGCGCAGGACCTCGATCGCATCCTTCACCCCGCCACGCGACCCGGGCAGGTTGACGACGACGCACGCTCTCACAAGCCCGGCGAGACCTCGCGACAGCGTGGCCGTCGGCACACCCTTGGCGACGCCGGCGGCTCGGACGGCCTCGGCGATGCCGGGGATCTCGCGGTCGAGCAGCGGGCGCGTCACCTCGGGGGTGAGGTCGGTGGGCGTGAGGCCCGTGCCCCCGGTCGTGAGGACGACGCGGGCGCCCTCGTCCACGGCCGCTGCGATGGCGGCGCCGACGGGGTCGCCGTCGGGGACGACGATCGGCGGCTCGGCCGCGAAGCCGAGCTCCTCGAGGAAGGCGACGAGCAGCGGTCCGGTCGCGTCCTCATAGACACCCGCCGCCGCGCGGTTGGACGCCACCACGACGACGCCCTTGAGCCGTCCGCCCGATGATCGGATCGGGCGATTCATCGGGGTCTCCGATCGATCGTCGGGCGGAGGAGCGAAGGAGGAGGCCGAGAATCGATCGCGGCGTTTCATCGGTGCTCCCGCGTCCAGTCGCCCGACTTGCCGCCCGACTTGGCCTCGACGCGGACGTCGCTGATGACCGCGCCCTTGTCGACCGCCTTCACCATGTCGACGACGGTGAGCGCGGCGACGGAGACGGCGGTGAGCGCCTCCATCTCGACGCCGGTGCGGTCCGTGGTCTTCACGGTGGCGCTGATCTCCACTGCGCCACCGTCCGCGAGGTCGACGACGGCGAGGTCGAGGGTCACGCCCGAGATCGCCAGCGGGTGGCACAGCGGGATGAGCTCGGGGGTCCGCTTGGCGCCCATGATCCCGGCGATCCGCGCGACCGCGAGCGCGTCGCCCTTCGGGACGCCCTCGCCGCGGAGGAGCGCGACCACCTCGGCCGAGACCAGCACCCGTCCGGAGGCGGTCGCGACGCGGGCGGTGACCTCCTTGCCGGAGACGTCGACCATCCGTGCGGCACCCGTCTCGTCGACGTGCGTGAGCCGGTCGGCCATCAGAACTCCCGGTCCAGGACGAGTACGTCGACCTCCGACCCGGCCGCGAGCGCCGTCGTCTCCTCGGGGATGACGAGCAGGCAGTTGGCCGAGGCCAGGTCACCGATGAGATGGGACCCGGGGCCACCGACCGGCGAGACGGTGGCGTGGGTGCCGTCGGGACGGAACTGGACGTCACCGCGGAGGAACTGGCGTCGCCCCGCCGGCGAGCGGACGTCGTGGGTCAGCTTGGCGGTCACCGCCGGCCGCATCTCCGGGGTCTTCCCCATCAGGCGCCGCAGCGCCGGGAGCACGAAGTTCTCGAACGAGACGAACGACGAGACCGGGTTGCCGGGCAGGCAGAAGATCGGGATCCGCTCCTCGCCGACCCGGCCGAAGCCCTGTGGCTTCCCGGGCTGCATCGAGATTCCGCCGAACCACACGCCGAGGGGCGACAGTGCCTCCTTCACGACGTCGTAGTCCCCCATGGAGACGCCGCCGGAGGTGATGACGAGGTCCGCACGGACCAGTTGGTCGTCGAGCGCGGTGAGGAACTCCCGCGGGGAGTCCGGGACGATGCCCACGCGGTAGGCGATGGCACCGGCCTGGCGTACGGCGGCTGCGAGCAGGAACGAGTTGCCGTCGTAGATCGAGTCGTGCCCCAACGGGGTGCCGGGCTCACGCAGCTCGGACCCCGTCGAGAGGATGACCACCCGCGGACGGGGCCGCGACACGACGTGAGAGCGCCCGACCGAGGCCAGCAGGCCGAGGTGGCGGGGACCGAGCACGGTCCCCCGCGCGACGACCGGGTCGCCCACGGCGACGTCCTCGCCGGCGTACCGGACGTGCTGGCCCTCCTCGGGACGCTCGCTGATGACCACCTGGGCCACGCCCCGGTCGGTCCACTCGTAGGGCACGACGGCGTCGGCACCCGACGGTAGCGGCGCTCCGGTCATGATCTTGGCCGCCGTGCCGGCCGGCAGCGCGAGGAGGCTGGCCTGTCCGGCGCCGATCTCACCGACCACCGGCAGCCGCACGGGCGCGTCCTTCGAGGCTTCGGCCACGTCCGCGTATCGGACCGCGTAGCCGTCCATCGCGGAGTTGTCGAAGCCCGGCAGCGCGACCTCGGCGTGGACGTCCTCGGCGCAGGCCAGGCCGAGGCACTCCATGAGCGGCTGCGGCGAGGCCGTCATGGGCTCGATGTCGGCGAGGATGCGCTCGCGGAACTCGTCGGGGCTGATGGTCACCGGCCAGAGCCTACGACGGCCGCCACCGCCCCGACGCGGGGGCTCACCGGGACGCGGACGAGCCGTCGGCGAGCACCGCGTCGGGCGAGACCCGCTCGGCGCCGTCCGCCTCCAGCTCGACGTCGCCGATCACCTGGACGCCGTGACCGAAGGTCCAGTCGCCGGCGACGCGCAGCGACGAGGCCTTGCGCAGCGACGGAGCGCCCTCGGGGAACCGCTTGTCGAACTCCCCGACCAGCTTGTAGTAGTCGCTGTCGAGGTCGATGAAGGGGATGTCGGCCGCGACCTGGTCGAGGACGAAGTCGCTCCCGATCTCGTAGACGTCCGAGCGCAGGACGAGCAGGTCGTTGGTCGTCTTGACCGGGACGAACCGCTCACGGCCCACCTCGATCAGCGCCGCACCCTCGAAGACCTCGACGGCCGCCCCCATGGCGGTCTCGATCTGGATGACCTTCGGCGTGGAGGGGTCGCCGGGGTCCACGGTCTTCTCGTTGCGGATGAGCGGGAGGCCGAGGATGCCGTCGCGGGCGTCGAGGGCGTCCTTCATCGCCTGCAGGTCGAACCAGATGTTGTTGGTCGAGCAGTAGCGGTGGCGGCTGAGGTCCTGGAGCGCCTCCTGGTCCTCGGGCGGCGTCTGCGCGGTCTCGCGCAGGATGATCCGCCCGTCGGCCTTGCGGGTCGCGAAGTGGCCGCCCTTGCGGTCCGAGGGCGTACGCCGCACCGCCTCGATCGCGAACGGGGCGCCGCTCGCCGCGAACCACCCGGCGACACGCTCGTCGGGCACTGCGCCGAGGTTGTCGGAGTTGGACACGAAGACGTAGCGGTAGCCCTGCTCGATGAGGGTGTCGAGCAGGCCCGTGCCGCGCAGCGCGGTGTAGATGTCGCCGTGGCCCGGCGGACACCACTCCAGGGAGGGCTCCTTCGGCCACGTCACTGGCGAGAGGTCGGCGGCCAGCAGCCGCGGCTCCATGTTCTGGCGGAACTCCAGCGGCAGCCCCTCGACCGGCAGGTCGGTGTAGCGCGCGAGCGCGTCGAGGGTGTCGCCCGAGGTGCGGAACGAGTTCATGAACAGGAGCGGCAGCGCGACGTCGTACTTCTGACGCAGGTGGAGGACCTGGCGCGCGATCACGTCGAGGAAGCTCAGGCCGCCGCGGACGCACAGGAGCGACTTCGCGCGGTCCATGCCCATCGAGGTCCCGAGGCCGCCGTTGAGCTTGATGACGGCCGTGGCGCCGATGGCGGCGTGTGCCTCGCCCTCGGACACCTCGACGTCCTGGATGGACGGGATGTCCACGGGGTCGATCGTCGACTCCGGGATCATTCCGGTCTC
Source organism: Nocardioides eburneus (assembly GCF_040838215.1). Lineage (NCBI taxonomy): Bacteria > Bacillati > Actinomycetota > Actinomycetes > Propionibacteriales > Nocardioidaceae > Nocardioides > Nocardioides eburneus. The sequence continues at coordinate 65,928 of NZ_JBFPJR010000015.1, forward strand.
ACCGCGTTCAAGCTGCCGGTAGTAGTGGGCGAAGGTCTGTACGGCGACCTCGTCCACGCCGGCGTCGCGCATCTTCGCGACCGCCTTGGTCAAGCCTGGGCTACCCATGCTGTCGATCGTAGGCTGAGTGCGTGGCGGATCCACAAACACCTGGGGTTCCTCCCCCCACCTCAGCAGCCAAGACGGCCGTTCGTGACCAGCTCGTCACCGCCCGCAACCGTCGCACCCTCGCCGAGATCGGCGAGACGGCCCGGGCTCTGGCCGACGTCCTGGCCGCAGCCCCCGAGCTCCGGCGGGCGGCGACGGTCGCGGCGTACGTCTCGATCGGCAGCGAGCCCGGCACCGGGCCGCTCCTCGATCGGCTCCGGGCCACTGGGAAGCGGGTGCTCCTGCCCTGCCTGCTGCCCGACAACGATCTCGACTGGGCGGCGTACGACGGCCGGCTGGTCTCCGCGCGCCGCGGGCTGCTCGAGCCGGCGGGCGAGCGGCTCGGCGTCGACGCCGTCGCCACCGCCGACGTCGTCCTGGTCCCCGGACTGGCCGTCGACCACGCCGGTCACCGGCTCGGCCGCGGCGGCGGCTCCTACGACCGCGCGCTCGCCCGGGTGCCGGTCGGCACGTTCACCTGCCTCCTCCTCTATCCCGAGGAGGTCGGCGTGCCGGTGCCCGTCGAGCCGCACGACCGTCGGGTGAGCGCTGCCGCGACTGCGCAGGGAATCGTCACGCTCCGCTGAGCGTTCGTTAGGATTGGCAGTCGCACCCGACGAGTGCCAGTCAGACCCTGAGGAGACCCGTGCCCACCTATCAGTACGCCTGCACCGAGTGCGGCCACGCCTTCGAGCAGTTCCAGAGTTTCAGCGAGGAGTCCCTGACCGTCTGCCCCGAGTGCCAGGGCAAGCTCCGCAAGGTCTTCAGCGCCGCCGGAGTCGTCTTCAAGGGATCCGGCTTCTACCGCACGGACAGCCGCTCGTCGTCGTCCTCGTCGTCCTCCTCGTCCTCGTCGAGCAGCAGCTCGACGACCGCGACCGCCACGGCGAGCTCGTCGAGCAGCGACTGACCCACGCGGTGCCCGGAACCCCGGGGCTGTGGAGAGCCGGACGCACGACCGCGTGATCCGGCCTACCGTCGTGACGTGCTCCCACGTCTCGGCTCCCTTCTCCGGCGCGTGCGCCGCCGGTTGCTCGCGCACCGCCGCCTGCTCGCCTTCCTGCTGACCGCCTCGGCCGTCGCCGTCGGCCTCCACGCGGCCCGACCGACGCCACCGGCGACGGTCGCGCTCACGGTCACGGCCCGTGACCTCCCCGCGGGTACGACGCTCGCACCCGCCGACCTGACGACCGTGCGCGTGCCGCCCGGCACCGCGCCCGCGGGCGCCCTCGCCCATCCCGTCGGGGCGACGCTCGCCGCGCCGCTGCGACGCGGCGAGGCGGTCACCGACCTCCGGCTCGTGGGCCCCCGCCTCGCCGAGGGACATCCCGGTCTCGTCGCCGTACCTCTCCGGTTCCCGGACGCCGGGATGGCCGGGCTGCTCCACGTCGGCGACGCGATCGACCTCTACGTCACCGACCCGACCGACGGCCACACCTCGCCCGTCGCCACGGACGTGCTCGTGCTGGCCCTCCCCGCCGACGACGCTGCCGAGGCCACATCCACCGGCCAAACCCGCGTCACGAACACGCTCGGCGGCCGTTTAGTAGTCGTCGGAGTCCCCGCCTCCAGCGTGGAGACCGCGACGTCCGCCGGTGTCGGAGGGGTTCTCACCTTCGCGTTCTGACACTAAGGTCGTGGCGCTCTCGGGGGTCTCCCACTACCTCACACGAGTCAGGAGATAAACAGACACATGAGCGGCTTCAAGAAGTTCCTTCTCCAGGGCGACCTGGTCTCGCTCGCCGTAGCGGTCGTCATCGGCGGCGCCTTCGCGACCGTCGTCGGCGCCTTCGTCACGATCATCATGGACATCGTCGGCAAGGCCGGCGGCCTGCAGAACGGTTTCGCCAACTGGATCCCGGGCGGGGTCCACGTCGGCGCCTTCATCATCGCCGTGATCACCTTCGTGATCATCGCCGCGGTCGTCTACTTCCTGGTCGTGGTGCCCTATACCAAGGCCAAGGAGCGCTTCTTCCCGAGCCCCGAGCCGGGCCCGGCCGAGGTGGACTACCTCAAGGAGATCCGCGACCTGCTCGCGGCCCAGCAGGGCAAGACGCTCTGACCCGGCGCGACCTCGACAGGTGCCGTCTCACCCTCCGTGGTGGGGCGGCACCTGCGATTTCAGCCAGGCGTCGCTCGCCGACTCCCCTCCGTCGCGCGACCTCGAGTCAGCATCACGCTCGTCGCGGGTGGTGTCGGGGAGTACGTCGCCGAAGATCCGCGCCAGGCGCTGCCGGCGCTTCCACTCCGGTTCTGCGGGCCTGCGCGCCGGGCGACCGTCGTGCGCCGGGCGATCCGCCGCCGGGCCGCCGGTCACCGGCTCCTCGGACGACGTCATGCGCACAGACCGGCCTGCTCGAGAGCAGCCTTCTGCTGCTCGTCCTGCGGGGTGCTCGGGCTCTCGCCGTCGACACCCTTGCTCGGCGACGAGCTCGGAGTCTCGCTGGGCGTGTCGCTCGACGTACCGCCGTCCTTCGCCTTGTCGCCCTGCGACGACTTGGCTCCCGGGACGCTGCTGGCGTCGATCGCACCCTCGGTGAGGTGCTTGGTGAGCGGCTTGTCCAGCCGGAGCCGATTCCACACCCGCTTCGCCTCCGGCAGCCAGACGACGCGGTTCGGGTTCTCGGGGTCGTACTCCCACGGGATCGTGATGAACTGGATCTTGTCGAGCCCGATGTCCTTGAAGCCGTAGGCGATCTCGGCCATCTTCTTCAGGTTCCCCATGCCCTTGTCGATCGAGAGTCCCTTGGTCGCAGCGTCGAGGAACTTCACGATCTTCACCGGGTTGGCGAGGGTGTTCGAGGAGAGCACCTGAGCCGCCATCGAGCCGATGAACGCCTGCTGGCGCTTGACCCGGCCGATGTCGGAGCCGTCGCCGATGCCGTGCCGGATGCGGACGTACTTCAACGCCTGGTCGCCCGAGATGCGACGGGTCCCCGCCGGGAGATAGATGCCGTGCGCACGGTCGTCCCAGGTCTGCGGAATGCAGACCTCGACGCCGCCGATCGCGTCGACCATGGACTTGAAGCTGGCGAAGTCCACGACGACGAAGTGGTCGACCCGGATGCCGGTCAAGTGCTCGAGCTGGGCGATCGTGCACGCCGGACCGCCGACGGAGTAGGCGGCGTTCCACATCTGGTCGTCCGCCGCCGGGATGACCTCGCCGTCCTTGCCCTTGCACTCCGGCCGGTCGACGATCGAGTCCCGCGGGATGCTGACGCCGTACGCGTGCTTCCGGTCCGCGGAGAGGTGGAGCAGGATCGTGGTGTCCGATCCGCCCGCTCCCGCCTCGTTGTCGATCTTGCAGCCGGCGCAGTCGCGGGTGTCGTCGCCCATGACGAGGATGTTGAGCGGCTCGTGGGGGCCCTCGACCGCGAGCTTGTCCGGACGGTCGCCGAGGATGTCGCCGTTGACGTCGAGGACGGTGAGGTTCCCGTTGAGGTGGCGGTACAGGTAGACCGTGCCCAAGCCCGTCAGGAGGACGAGCGCCAGGAGCGTCGACCCGAGCACCTTCCAGATGGTGTGCTTGCGCGGCGGCTGCGCCCGGCGCTTCCCGCCGCTCGCGGGCGGAGCGGCGGAGTCGAGGTGGCGGCTCACCGGAGGGTCACCGGGGCGGCATCGCCCTTCCGGGTCAGCGAACCCGTCTGCGTGTCCCGAGCGGGCAGGGGCAGAGCGGGCGGGCGCATGGATCACCGTCACTTCGCGTCAGAGGGAATGGGGCCGTCGACGCTGACAGACCTTACGTGTGACGCTCAAGTGTGACCGCCACCAGCGGATAACCCCAAACCACGGGCACGAGGGCGTCGTGAAAGGATGGAGGCGCGCCCCAGTAGCTCAGTGGATAGAGCAGCCGCCTCCTAAGCGAAAGGTCGCCAGTTCGACTCTGGCCTGGGGCACCACCACGAACAGAGCAGCCGACTCCCCCGACGGCGAAAGGCCCGCCAGTTCGACTCCGGCCTGGGGCACCACCACGAACAGAGCAGCCGACTCCCCTCCCACAGCTTCACGCGGGGGCTGTCACTCACGGTCGAACGCCGCTAGATTCGGATCGACTGTGAAGGAGGTCACATGTCTTCTCGGGTCTCGCTCCGCCTGGCGGCGGCCGCCACCGCGGTTCTCTCGTTCTTCCTCACCGGCTCGCTGACCGGCCCCACGGACCCGGCAGCGGCGGACCGGCCGACGTCACCGGCCAGCTGGGCCGGCGCGCAGTACGTCGCTCTGGGCGACTCCTACACAGCGGCGCCCTTCGTGCCGACGCTCGACGTGGCCGGTGGCTGCTACCGCTCCACCCAGAACTACCCGGCGCTGGTCGCGCGCGCCCTCGGGGCCGACCTGACCGACCGCAGCTGCAGCGGCGCGCAGACCAAGGACATGACCGTCAGCCAGCTGCCCGGCATCGCGCCCCAGTTCGATGCCCTATCCGCGGACACCGACCTCGTGACGGTGAGCATCGGCGGCAACGACTTCTCCGTCTTCGGGACGCTCGTGTCCTACTGCCCGACGCTGCGCGCCTCCGACCCGACGGGCGCTCCCTGTCGGGACGCGATGCGCCAGGGCGGGCGCGACGCGCTGCTCGCCGATGTCGCGCAGACCTCCGTGCGGGTCGCGACGGTCGTCCGCGAGGTGCACCGGCTCGCGCCGTACGCCCGCGTGCTCGTCGTCGGATATCCCCAGATCGGTCCGCGGCACGGCACCTGCCCCGACCTGCTGCCGCTGGCCGACGGTGACTACCGCTATGCCAACCAGGTCGCCGAGCGGCTCGACCAAGCGCTCCGCCACGCGGCGGCGGTGACGAGGTCGTCGTACGTCGATGTCTGGGGCCCCTCGAAGGGCCACGACATCTGCTCGGCCGACCCGTGGATCAACGGCCAGTACACCGACCCCTCGCGGGCGCAGAGCTACCACCCGTTCGCCGAGGAGCAGCAGGCTGTCGCCGGGCTCGTTCTCGACACGCTGCACTGATCACGAGGTTGACCGGCCCGCCTCACTCTCGCGGCTCGTGCAGGTCGCCGTCGCCGTGGGGGTGGAGGCGGTCGGTGTCGTTCTCCACCTTGCGGCCCACGCGCCGGTCCATGAACGCCGCCCAGATCTGGACGCCGCCGGCGAGGATCGCGAGCACGATGAAGGCCCCGAAGATCCAGATCCACCAGGTGCTCACCCAGACGCTCGTCATGCTTTCGTCCCTTCGCTCGTCGTCGCCTCGCTCCGCACGGCGGGGAGGACGTCCTTGCCGAAGCTCTCGATCATGTCGCGGTAGTGCGGGCCGATCGCCGCGACGTACACCTCCTCGAACCCGGCCTCCAGGTAGGGCCGGAATGACGCGATGTGGCGATCCAGGTCGGGTCCACAGACCAGGCTCTCGCGGGTCATCTCGGGCGTGACCAGCTGCGCGGCCTGTTCGAAGTGGCGCGGCGTCGGCAGCACCTGGGCGAGCTCGCCCGGCAGCCCCGACGTGCCCCACAGCCGGTGGGCGTGCTCGACACCCTCCTCCTCCGTCGGCGCGTACGCCGCCTTGAAGCCCGCGCAGGCGGGCTTGCCGCCGGAGGCCTGACGGAACGTCGCGAGCAGGTCGGTGTCCGGTGAGGTCGTGACGTAGCCGTCGCCGATCTCTCCCGCGAGGCGTGTCGCCGCCGGGCCGAACCCCGAGACCCATACCTCCGGGCGCTGCTCGGGAAGGGTGTAGATGCGGGCGTTGTCGACGGTGTAATGCCGGCCGTCGTGGTCGACGACCTCTCCCGTCCACAACCGCCGCATGACGTCCACCGCCTCGCGCAGCATGTCGAGGCGTACGTCGGCACGCGGCCACGCGTCACCGTGGATGTGCTCGTTGAGCGCCTCCCCGCTGCCCACGCCGAGCCGGAACCGGCCCTCGTGCATGACCGACGCCGTCGCCGCGGCCTGCGCGGTCACGACGGGGCTGATCCGCATCGTGGGGCAGGTGACCGCGGTCATGACCGGGAGCCGGCACACCTGCGAGAGCGCGCCGATCACGGACCAGACGAAGGCGCTCTGACCCTGTGCGTCGTTCCACGGGTGGAAGTGGTCACTGATCCACAGCGCCTCGAACCCCGCCTCCTCGGCGAGGACGGCCTGCTCCAGGAGCTGGTCCGGGGCGTACTCCTCCGTCGAGAGGAAGTAGCCGATCGTCGGTGCGCTCATGTCGGGTGCAGTACCCGTGCGCTATCCGCCCATGCGACCGCGGTTGGCGATGATCACCGCCACGGGCGGCAGCAACGCCGCCACCACCGACATCCCGACCGCGGCCGGGACGGAGAAGAGTCGGACGACGTTCCAGGCCAGCACGATGAGGACGACGCAGGTCCCCATGATCCAGAAGTACGCCGCCTTCTGTCGGTCCCTCATGGCGACCCGGTACCCGGGGCGGCGGTCAGGACACGGTCCGTCCGCCCGCGGGAGGCCGCAGCCGCGTCACGACACGACCTCGAAGCGGATCCCGGCCGCGACGAGCCTGCGGAGCAGGTTCTCCCCCATCGCCTGGGCGGTGGTGACGGACCCCGCGGTCGGAGGGTTGTCGTCGAGGGCCAGGCACAGCGCCGACTCCGCCAGCATCCGGGAGGTCTCGGTGTAGCCCGGGTCCCCGCCGGAGACCCGGGTGTGGATGGTCCGGCCGTCGCCCTCGCCGACGAAGTCGACGGTGAACCAGGAGCCGTCGCGGCGACCCGCGCCCGGTCCTGCACCCTGCGGGAGTCGGCGACCGAGCCACTCCCGGACCGGCCCGACCTGCGCCCCGAGCGCCAGCGCCCCGACCCCGGCGATCCCGCCGGCGGCGTACCGCAGGGTCCTCGTGCCGGCGTAGTGCGAGTAGCGGAACTCCGGCCCGTACGCCGCGAGCGCCGCCCCGCTCCGCGCGACGATCTGCGGATCGATCGTCGGGAGCGGCACGAGCCAGTAGCCGAGCTCGGGGTCGCGGTGCGGCCGGCCGGCGACGGCCCGCGACGACCGCGGCTCGCCGGGTACGCCGGCGGGCCGCTCCCGCTCGATCCGACGGCGCGCGGCGGCGGCCGCGCGCAACTGCCGCGGCCGGGAGAGCTGGCCGAGCGCGGAGTGGAACGTGCCCCCGGAGAGGCCCGCCTTGGCCCGTACGACGCCGCGCAGCGTGACCGGACCGACCGCCGCCAACTGGTGGACGGTGTAGAAGGCGCCGAGGTCGTGCGGCACCGAGTCGAAGCCGCAGGCGTGGACGATCCGGGCGCCGGTGGCGCGCGCGACCGCGTCGTAGCGGACGTACATCGTGTCGACGAACTCCGGCTCACCGGTGAGGTCGACGTAGTCGGTCCCGGCCTCGGCGCAGGCCGCGACGACCGGCTCGCCATGGGTCAGGTAGGGACCGACGGTCGAGACCAGGACGCGGGTGCGCCCGGCGAGGGCCGCAAGGGAGCCGGACCGGTCCGCGTCGGTGACGTCCGCGGTCACCAGCGCCAGGTCGGCCAGGCCGGGCCTGTCCGGCACGGCGGCGACCAGGCGGTCGCGCACCGCCGCCAGCTTCTCGGGGTCGCGTCCGGCGATCCCCCAGCGGAGCCCGTCGGGAGCATGCCGGGCGAGGTAGTCGGCGGTCAGTCCGCCCGTGAAGCCGGTGGCTCCGAGCAGGACCAGGTCGAGATCGCGGTCGGTCATGGGTCGCACTGTGACACATCCCGCCTCGGACGAGTTCTGCGGTTCTGTTCCCATCGAGGGCCGCTGACCCCCATGATCGTTCCTGTGGGGAGGGGTCTGCCGATCCGGGTGTTCCTGCTGGACGATCACGACATCGTCCGGCTGGGTGTGCGTACCCTGCTCGAGCTCTCCGGCGACATCGAGGTCGTCGGCGAGGCGCGGACCGCCACCGAGGCGGCCGAGCGGATCCTCGACCTCCGGCCCGACGTCTGCGTCCTGGACGCGCGGCTGCCCGACGGCTCGGGGATCGAGGTCTGTCGTGACGTGCGGGCCGTGGACGACCGGATCCAGTGCCTCATCCTCACCAGCTATGACGAGGACGAGGCGATGGCGGCGGCGATCCTCGCCGGTGCCGCGGGCTACGTGCTGAAGCAGATCGAGAGCCACAGCCTGGTCTCCGGCATCCGCCTCGTCGCCAGCGGCCACACCCTCATCGACCCCGAGGCGGCCGCCCGCGTCGTGCAGGAGGTCCAGTTCCGGCGTACGGCGGCCGACGTGCTGCGCGACCTGACGCCCCAGCAGGCCCGGATCCTCTTCCTCATCGCCGAGGGGCTCACCAACAAGCAGATCGCCGACCGGCTCTTCCTCGCCGAGAAGACGGTGAAGAACCACGTCACCGGACTGCTCGCCAAGCTCGGCGTCAGCCACCGGACCCAGGCGGCCCTGCTGGCGCTCCGACTGCGGGAGAGCCCCGGCGTACCCGCGCCGCGGCGTGCCACCGGCGGCTCACGGCGCGAAGCACCGATTTCTCCTCAGCGGCCCCGATGAGCTCTCATGTGTTCTGCCGAGCCGTGGAGCGCTCGGTGACGAGGAGAGACTGATGCAGCCGCGCGCCCTGCTGTCGGCCCACCGAGGGGCCGCTGCTCAGCTGGGGTTGCGCGACAACTCCTGGGAGTCGCTGGAGGCCGCTGTCGCGCTGCCGGTCGACTACGTCGAGTTCGACGTGCACCGCACCGCGGACGGAGAGTTCCTCCTCCACCATCTTTCCCACCTGCGTGACGCCGAGGGCCGCCAGCGGCCCATCGCCACCCATGCTGCGGCCGAGCTCGACGCGCTCGCCGGCCACCGCCTGGTGCGCTATGAGGAGGCGCTCGGCCTCCTGCGCGCCCACGGCAAGAAGGCCCACATCGACTTCAAGTTCGCCTCCCCCTGGCCGCTGAACCTGCCGCCCTGGGTCTCCTATGAGGAGGAGGCCGCGGAGATCGCGCTGCGGGTCATGACGGAACCCGAGTCGTTCATCCTCACCAGCCTCGTCGACGAGTCGGTCCGGCTGCTCCGCGACTGGGCCGACCTGCGCGCGCCCGGCACTCTCGTCGGCCTGTCGCTCGGTCTCGGCGAGTGGCGGCTCGGCCTGGTGCAGCAGGTCCGGCTCCGGGCGTCGGAGCTGTTCCCGGCCCGACGCCTCGAGCGCTGCCGCGCGAATCTCGTCGTCGTCCAGCACCAGCTCGCCGACCTGCGTGTGCTGCGGTGGGCTGCGCGCAAGAAGCTCCCGGTCCTCGTCTGGACCGTCGACAAGCCGCGCAAGCTGCGCCGGTTCATGGACGACCAGCGGGTGTGGATGGTGACCAGCAACCACCCCGGTCGCGCCGCCGTCGACGAGGACGTCCTGGACGAGGCCGTCGCCTGACCCGGCAGCGCTTCGCTTCGCCGCGCCACGTGCCGGCGTCGCCGTGCCGGTCCCGGCGGAGTCAGCCCGGCGTGAGCGGATCAGCCGGGTGAGCGGATCAGCCGGGATCAGCGGATCGGCACGATCCAGGACAAGCGCGTGCCGACGGGACCGACCGAGACGAGCCGGAGGACACCACCGAGCCGTTCGGCACGAGCGCGCAGCTCCCCGGCCCCCGCGGTGCTGCGCCGGGCCCCGTCATCGGTGACGGTCAGCAGCAGCCACCGCCCGGAGGTGTCGACCTCGACCGAGACGCTGCGCGCACCGGGATGCCGCCCCAGGCCGGCAAGCGCCTCGCCCAGCGCCGAGAGCAGCTCGGCGCGGAGCCCTACGGGCAGCAGCGCGACCGCGCCGGAGAGCCGCAGCTGGGGCGCGAAGCCCAGCGCGGCGGTGCCCTGCTCGACGATCTCGCGCGCCGCCTGGTCAAGCTCTCTGAGCGCGTCCGCGACGCGCGCGCGTTCGCGGGCGACCTGGCCGGCGGCGTACGCCTCCCGAGCGCGGCCGTGGCGGATGGCCGTGCCAGCGGCGCCGAGGAGTACGCCGACGCGCTGGGTGTCGTAGCCCGCGAACGGCCGCGCGCGGCCACCGAGGTGGAGCGTCGCGAAGAGGCGGCCGTCGACCTGGAGCGGGAGCGACAGCGAGTGGCCGTGCTCGAGCTGGGCGGGATCACCGTGGGTCACCACGGCGCCGACATCACCGTCGTCGTCGGTCATCCCGAGCATCGCGTGCTCGGCGCCGGTGATCGCGCAACTGAGCTCGACCGTCCGGCGCAGGACCTCCTCGACGTCGAGGTCCTCGCCGATGGCGCGAACGGCGAGCGCCAGCAGCGTCGACTCGCCGCCCCGACGGCCCGGCCGGACCAGGGTGTCGTCGACCGCGAAGCGCTGCTCCCCCGGCCCACGGCGGGTGGCAGGGTCGGGCGCACCCACGTCCTCTGCGCGGTGACGTCCCCGAGCAACTCCCTGCACGCGGGGGATTCTAGGTCGTGTCCGTGTCGGCACCATCTCCGCCGGCGGCCGTCTGGGGCTGCCGGCGGGACGGCGTCAGAAAATCGGCACCGCACGGAACCTGCGGCGGCTCCCGCGCCGTCATATCGTCGGCAGGCCGGACCGGGAGGCTGGGTGGACGAGAAGGCAGAGTCGGCGTACACCGCGTACGTCGCGGAGCGCTGGCGCGACCTCGTGCGCGCCGCGGTGTTCCTCGGCGCCGGCGCACACGAGGCCGAGGACGTCGCGCAGCAGACGCTGGTGCGCTGCTATGCGGACTGGACCCGGGTCAGCGGCGCCGACAACCGCGACGCCTACGTCTACCGGATGCTGCTCAACTGCCTCCGCGACGTACGCCGCACGCGCTGGTGGCGCGGTCGCATCGACCACGACCCCGCCGCGCCGGACAGCCCGGTCAGCGCCGTCGCCGACGCGACCGAGGCGCTCGCCGTGGCCGACGCCGTCCACCGCGCCCTCGACGGACTGACGAAGCCGAACCGCGAGGTGGTGGTGCTCCGCTATTTCGTGCAGCTCACCGAGGCCCAGACCGCGGCGGTGCTTGGCATCGCCCCCGGGACCGTGAAGAGCCGGCTCTCCCGCTCGCTCGCGCGGCTCGCCACCGACCAGCACCTCCTCGACCTCTCCGGGCGGACACCGTGACCGATCTCGAACGTCTCTGGGACGACCTTCCCACCCCACCGGCTCCGGTGGCCGACATCCTCCGCGAGGGACGCCGGCAGACCGTCGTACGCCGTCGGCGGCGGCTCCTACGTCCGCTCGTCGCCACCGGCACGGTCGCCGCCGTCGGGGCCGCCTTCGTGACCGGCATCCTGGTCGGCGGCGGCTCCACGCCGGGACGCCCGGAGGCGCCGGGGGGGCAGGCGCCGCGGCCGGTCGCATTCCAGGCCGACCTGCCCCCCGCGCAGTCCTGCACGCAGCTCAGGGCGGCCTACGTCGACCGCGCCCTCGGTCATGTCACCGCCTGGGGTTGGGCGGACGAGAGCGGCGAGGCGCTCGCGAAGGACTTCTCTCCCCTGGCGAGCGCCAAGGTCAGGACGCCGGCGCACACCCCGTTGGAGACCTCCCGCCAGACCGCGAGCGCGACCGGCACCAACGTGCAGGAGGAGGCGGTCGACGAGCCCGACACGGTGAAGACCGACGGCACGACGCTGGTGCGGCTGCGTGACGACGAGCTGCTCGTCTACGACGTGAGCGGGCCGCGCGTCCACCGGCTCGGTCAGGTCGCCCTCCCCGGGCTCGAGGACGGCGAGCTGCTCCTCACCGGTGACACCGTCGTCGCGCTCGGAACGGACGCGACCGCCCCCCGCTCTCCGGCCGGCTACGGCGCCCGCCGCGGCACCCGCGTCCTGACCGTCTCGCTCGCCGACCGCGCGACGCCGACGATCACCAATGACGTCAGCTACACCGCTCGGCTCATGTCGGCGCGCCAGCACGGCAGCACCGTCCGGCTCGTGCTCTCCGCCGGGCTCCCCGACCTCGGCTTCATGCGGCCCACCAACAAGCGCACGCAGAAGCAGGCGCTCGCCATCAACCGCCGCCTGGTCCGCAACGCCCCCGTGACCGCCTGGCTGCCGACGTACGACGCCGGGGCGGGCGCCCACCGGCTGCTCGACTGCCGTGACGTGGCGATCCCGCCGGACAGGCTCGGGCTCGACACCGTCAGCGTCGTCGGCTTCGACGCCGCGACGCCGACCGAGCCGCAGGCGATCGGCCTCGCCGGCGCCACGAACGTCGCCTACGAGTCCGTCGACGACCTCTACCTCGCCGCCTCGCCGACGGCGTCCCCCGGATTCGTGACGCAGGCGTGGTGTCCGGCCTGCCTCGGCGACACGATCGCCCCGACCGGCGGCACGACGTACGTCTTCGACTTCGCCCTCGACGGCGTCCGCGCCACCCACGTCGCCTCCGGCGAGGTCGAGGGCACCCTCGCCGACCGGTGGTCGATGGACTCCGCCGACGGGGTGCTCCGGGTCGCCCTCGGGCGCTCCAGCGAGACCGGGAACTTCAACGCCGTCGTCACCCTCCGGCGGCACGGCACGCGCCTCGTGCCCCTCGGCCGGATCGGCCATCTTGGCGTCGGCGAGGACATCGCGTCCGTCCGCTGGTTCGACGACCTCGCCATCCTGACGACGTACCGCCAGGTCGACCCGCTCTACGTCGTCGACCTGCGCGACCTGCGCCGGCCGCGGCTGGTCTCCAGCCTGAAGATCCCGGGCTTCTCCGCCTACCTCCACCCGCTCGGCGGCTGGCGCATGATCGGCGTGGGCAGCGGTCCCGACGGCCGCGGCCGCTGGTCACCGCAGATCGGCCTCTTCAACGTCCGCGACCTGACCCACGTCCGGCGGATGGACGTCGCTCACTTCGCCCCGGGCGCCACCGCGCTCGCGGCCGAGGACGCGCGCTCGTTCACCTGGCTCCCCGACCACCGCACCGTCCTCACGGTCGTCCAGCACGGCCGCAAGGGCTACCTCGTCACGCTGTGGCTCCATCACGGCCGCTTCCACACGAGCCGCACGCTGGTGGAGTACGGCGACGACGTGGCGGCCGTGCGCACGATCGGCACCGCCGACGGCCGAGTCCTGCTGGTGACGGGCGAGAGCGTCCGCTTCTTCGACCTGCCACCGCATCCCTGACCTAGGGAACCACTGATCGATCCCGCCTGCTGCGCGCCGCGATGCGGCACAGCGACGTACCGTAAAGGCATGTGCCGCAACATCCGCCCGCTCCACAACTTCGAGCCCCCGGCCACGACCGACGAGGTGACGGCGGCGGCGCTGCAGTATGTCCGCAAGGTCAGCGGCACCACCCGGCCCTCCCAGGCCAACCAGGCGGCCTTCGAGCGGGCCGTCGCCGAGATCGCCCACGTGACGCAGCACCTGCTCGACGACCTCGTGAGCACCGCGCCGAAGAAGAGCCGTGAGGTGGAGGCCGCCAAGGCCCGGGCGCGCGCTGAAGCGCGCTACGCCCGATGACGGCGCCGCCGGTCGAGCGGGCCGATGAGGCGTACGACGCCGCGCTCGCGCTGCTCACGCGACGGCCCCTCGTGGTGCTGACCGGCGCCGGCCTGTCGACCGACTCCGGTATCCCCGACTATCGCGGGCCTGGGAGCCCGAACCGCCAGCCGATGACCTACCAGGAGTTCGTCTCGGGTCCGGCGGCGCGCCAGCGCTACTGGGCCCGCAGCCACGTCGGCTGGGGCCGGATGACGGCGGCGGAGCCGAACGAGGGCCACCGCGCACTGGCCGCGATCGATCCCGACCTGCTCATCACGCAGAACGTCGACGGGCTCCACGAGGCCGCCGGGTCGCGACGGGTCGTCGACCTGCACGGCCGGATCGACGAGGTCGTCTGCCTGGCGTGCCGCACGGTCAGCCGACGCGCCGATCTCCATCGTCGGCTCGAGGAGCTCAACCCGGGCTGGGTCGCGGCCCACGCCGACGTGGAGGTCCGCCCCGACGGCGACGTGGCGCTCGAGGAGACCGCCGGCTTCGTGGTCCCCGACTGTGACGTGTGCGGCGGCATCCTGAAGCCGCACGTCGTGTTCTTCGGGGAGAACGTCCCGAAGGACCGAGTCGAGCGGAGCTATGCCGCCGTCGACCGGCTGCGGGAGAACGGCGGCGCCCTCCTCGTCGCCGGCAGCAGCCTCGCGGTCATGAGCGGCCTGAGGTTCGTACGCCGCGCCGCCAAGGCCGCGACGCCGGTCGTCATCGTCAACCGCGGCACGACCCGGGGCGACGAGCTGGCGACGTACACGCTCTGGAGCGGGACGAGCGAGTTCCTCACCGACCTCGCCGCGGCGAGACGCGACGGGCGGTAGGTCCGGGTCACATCCGGCGGACGAAGATGTGGTCGGCCGCCTCGGGGACGATCTCGGCGGTCTCGCCGGAGGAGCCGAGCAGGACGCCGTCGGGCGTGGCCTGGACGGCGACGGTCTTGTCCGGCAGTGCGCCGACACGCCGCAGCGCGCTCATCAGGGTCTCGTCCTTCTGCATCTCCTCGGAGATGCGCCGGACGAGGACCGTACCCTTCTCGGTCATCGCCGCCTTCGACAGCGGCTCGACGCCCGTCATGAAGTCCTCCTCGGCGGCGTCACCACCGAGCTCGCCGAGGCCCGGGATCGGGTTGCCGTACGGCGACTCGGTCGGGTGGTCGAGCAGGGCCAGCAGCCGCCTCTCGACCGTCTCGGACATGACGTGCTCCCAGCGGCACGCCTCCTCGTGCACGAGCTCCCAGTCGAGCCCGATGACGTCGGTGAGGAGGCGCTCGGCGAGGCGGTGCTTGCGCATCACCCGGGTAGCCAGTCGGAGGCCCTCGTCGGTGAGCTGCAGGTGGCGGTCGCCCTCGACGGTCAGGAGCCCGTCGCGCTCCATCCGCGCGACGGTCTGCGACACGGTCGGACCACTCTGGTGCAGCCGCTCGGCGATCCGCGCGCGCAGCGGCACGATCCCCTCCTCGACCAGCTCATAGATGGTCCGGAGGTACATCTCGGTGGTGTCGATCAGGTCGCTCACACCCACATTCTAGGGTGAAGGGATGAGCCTCCCCGATCCCGCGGAGCGCACCCCCGCCGTGCCTGTGTTCGACAGCACGTCCGACGGCACTCGCCCGGACTGGTGGCGCGAGGCGGTGACCTACCAGGTCTACGTCCGCAGCTTCGCCGACGGCGACGGCGATGGGATCGGCGACCTGCCCGGCATCACGTCGCGGCTGCCCTATCTCCGGGACCTGGGTGTCGACGCCGTGTGGCTGACGCCGTTCTACACCTCGCCGCAGAAGGACCACGGGTACGACGTCGCGGACTACACCGACGTGGACCCGCTGTTCGGGCGGCTGACCGACGCCGATGCCCTCGTCGCCGAGGCGCACCGGCTCGGCCTCCGTGTCATCGTCGACCTGGTGCCCAACCACACCTCGTCGGCGCATCCGTGGTTCCGGGCGGCGCTGGCCGCCGCGCCCGGGAGCCCGGAGCGGGCCCGCTACCTCTTCCGCGACGGGCGCGGCCCGCACGGCGCCGAGCCGCCCAACAACTGGCGCTCGGTCTTCGGCGGACCGGCCTGGACGCGCGTGGACGAGCCCGATGGCACACCACAGGGTGGCAGCGTGGCGGCGGAAGGCGACGTCGCCGCGGGCGGCAGCGTGGCGGCGGAGCCCACCGGCGCAAGATCCGGCGAGCACGACAGCGTGGCCGCGGAGCCGACACGCTCGCCCCAGAGAACGGCGCAATGGTTCTTGCACCTCTTCGACTCCTCACAGCCCGACCTCGACTGGCGCAACCCCGAGGTCGAGGCGATGTTCGAGGGCGTGCTGCGGTTCTGGCTCGACCGCGGCGTCGACGGCTTCCGGATCGACGTGGCCCACGGGCTGGTCAAGGAGGCGTCGCTGCGCGACCAGATCGTCTCGGAGGCCGAGTCGCCCGGGGAGGCGCCGTCGCCCGCGCAGAACGACGAGCCTCACGCGATGGTCGAGCGGACCGCGAAGGACGAGCCGATGTGGGACCAGCCGGAGGTCCATGACATCTACCGCTCCTGGCGGCGGCTGCTCGACTCCTACTCCACCGACGGCCACGACCGGATGCTGGTGGCCGAGGCGTGGACGCAGACCCCGGAGTCGCTGGCCCGCTATGTCCGCCCCGACGAGATGCAGCAGGCGTTCAACTTCGCCTGGCTGCTCGCCGACTGGTCGGCGAAGGAGTTCGAGGAGGTCGTCCGCGGCACCCTCGAAGCCCTGGCCCCGGTCGGCGCCTCCCCCACCTGGGTCCTCTCGAACCACGACGTCGTCCGTCATCCGACGAGGTACGGCGGCGGTCGGGTCGGACTCGACCGGGCTCGCGCCGCGACCCTCGCGATGCTGGGCCTGCCCGGCTCGGCCTACCTCTACCAGGGCGAGGAGCTCGGCCTCGAGCAGGTCGACGTCCCCGACCACGCCCGCGAGGACCCCGCCTGGCTCCGCACCCGCCACACCCAGACGCCGGACCCGGGCAGGGACGGGTGCCGGGTCCCGCTGCCCTGGTCGGGGACCACGCCGCCGTACGGCTTCAGCGCGGTGGCCGGCCAGCCGTGGCTACCCCAGCCGGCCGCGTGGGCCGCCCTCACCGTCGAGGCCCAGACGGGTGCGCCGGCCTCGACGCTGGAGTTCTACCGCAGGGCGCTGGCCGCCCGGCGTACCCATGCCCTGAGCGCCGGCGACGAGGTCGAGCTGCTCGACCTCGGGGAGGACCTCTTCGCCTTCCGCCGCGGGCCGCTCACGGTCGTGCTCAACGCCGGCGAGGAGACGACGAGGCTCCCCGCTCGCGACGTCCTGATCGCGAGCGGGGAGCTCGAGGCGGGTGCCCTCCCGCCGAACACCTGCGTGTGGCTCGGGTGACCGGGCTCAGGTGAGCGCGTCGTTGTAGCGGCCGAGCTGGGCGGCGAGCTCGGCGAGCTCGGTGGCGCTCCAGCCCTTGAGCCGTTCCTGCACCCAGGCTCGGCGCTGGTCGTCGGCCTCCCGCAGCCGGCGTACGGCGTCCGGGCTGGCGGACATGAGCGCGGCGCGCCCGTCGGCCGGGTCGGGTGCACGGTCGATCAGACCCAGCTCGCAGAGGTGCTGGAGCGTGCGGCTGACTGCGCCCTTGTCGACGTGGAACTCCTCGACCAGTGCGCTCGACCGCACGGGCCCGTGCTCGGCGATCCAGATGAGCATGTGGAAGGCACCCGGCTGGAGGTCGGGGTGCACGCACGCCGCGCGGTCGGCGATCACGCGCTTGATCCGACGGAGCAGGACGCCGACCTCACCCTCGAGGTCGTGCAGGGCGGCTGCCCGGGTCTGGCTCATGACCGCACACGCTCGCTGAGCTCTCCGAGCTCGAGCTCGACGGCGACCTCGGGGTCGATCCGCTCGTCGCTGAGGTCCTTGAGCGAGGTGCGCAGACGCTGCTCCTTGATGAAGAGGATGCAGACCAGCGCGGCCAGGGCGAACGGCGCGGCGATGAGGAACAGGTGGCCGGTCGCGGCTCCGAAGGCCGACTCGAAGGCGGCCCGCAGATGGTCGGGCATGGTGCTGACCTCCGGAACACCGCCGCTCGCCATCTTCGCCAGTGCGCTCTGGTCCGCGGGGGTCAGCTGCTTGGCGGCCGCAAGGACGTCGACGTGGTGGAGGAAGCCGCTGGTCGTCTGGCTGTTGAGCACCGCGCCAAGCGCGGAGACGCCGATCGCGCCGCCCATCGAGCGGAAGAACGAGACGACCGCCGTGGCCGCGCCGACGGCCTCCTGCTTGGCGTTGTTCTGAACGGCCAGGACGAGATTCTGGTTGGTCGCCCCCAGCCCCATGCCGAGCAGGATCATGAACAGACCGATCCAGAGCTTGCCGGTCTCACCGTCGATGGTGCCGAGGAGGCCCAGCCCGACGACGACGAGGACGCCACCGGAGATGAGCCACTTCCGCCAGCGGCCGGTCTTGGTGATCATGCGCCCGACCACGATGCTGGAGAAGGAGAGCCCGCCGACCATGAAGATCGACATCAGGCCGGCCTTCGTCGGCGACAGGCCCCGCGACTGCTGGAAGTACTCCGAGGTGTAGTAGGTCGCGCCCATCATGGCGAAGCCGATGAAGATCGAGGCGGTCGTGGAGAGGGCGACCGTGCGGTCCTTGAAGAGCGGCAGCGGGATGATCGGCTCGCGGGCCACTGTGGCCTCGACGAAGATCGCGATGGCGAGCAGGACGAGCCCGCCGACGACCATGGCGCCGGTCTGCCACGACCCCCACGCGAACTGCTGGCCGGCGAGGCTGACCCAGATGAGGAGCACGGAGACGCCGGCGACGATGAAGAACGCGCCGAGGTAGTCGATGTGGACCTCACGCTTGATGGTCGGCACGTGCAGGGTCCGCTGAAGCAGGAGGAACGCGATCACGGCGATCGGCGCGCCGACGTAGAAGCAGCCGCGCCAGCCGACGCTCGAGTCGACGATCACGCCGCCGATGAGCGGGCCGAGCACGGTCGCGAGCGCGAAGGTCGCGCCGATGTAGCCGGAGTACTTCCCCCGCTCGCGCGGGCTGACGATCGAGGCCATCACGATCTGGACCATCGCCATGACACCGCCGACGCCGACGCCTTGCACCGCGCGGGAGCCGATCAGCATTCCCATCGACGGGCTCAGACCTGCCACCAGCGAGGCGGCGACATAGATGCCGAGGGCGAGCTGCATGAGGAGCTTCTTGGAGAACAGGTCGGCGAGCTTGCCCCAGATCGGGGTCGACGCCGTCATGGTCAGCAGCGTCGACGCAGCGACCCAGGTGTAGCCGGTCTGGGTGCCGTGGAGCTCGGCGACGATGCGCGGGAGCGCGTTGGAGACGATCGTGCTGGACATGATCGCGACGAACATCGCGAGCATGAGGCCCGACATGGCCTGCAGGATCTCGCGGTGACTCATCGGCGCCCGCTCGTCCGGCAGCGTGGTGGAGAGGTTGGCCATGTGACTCGATTCAGGGATGCAAAGACTGGTTGTTGCGGTCAACTATATCGCCAATTGGTTGACGGCAACAACTTTCCCCCGATGCGGTCTGCCTCACATCGCGCCGCAATGAAGCGACCCGCAGGCGTGGTCCGGGAGGACCGCACCGGGGGACGTGCCCGGTTCGCCTGCGGGTCGGGTGAGCTGCGATGTCCTTCTCGCCGAGCGTGTCGCAAACGGGCTTCGCCCGTGCCGCTTCGCGGCGGGCGCCACGCTGCCGCCAGAGGATTCGCCAGCAGCGTCAGGGGTGGCTCCACCCCTCCTCAGCACTGCCGGGGCTGCAAGGTGCTTCGCACCTGGCTCCCGCGCTCGCGCAGCGCTTCGAGCTCGTGCCTCACTCGGCGCTGGCGCTCGCGTGGTCGCCTAGCGAGCAGCCACCTCACGCGTCCGATCAGAATTCATTCCTCGGATCACCTCCTTTCCCGTGTGCCACCACGGTAGGCCGGGCCGCACGGTCGGCCAACGGATTTTCGCCGAGCAGCCGGTGCCGCACTCAGGCGACCTCCTCCGCCTCGATCGGGGCGGAGAACTGCGACCGGTAGAGCCGGGCGTAGGCGCCGTCGGCGGCGAGCAGCTCGGCGTGGGTGCCCTGCTCCACGATCGAGCCGGCTTCCATGACGAGGATGAGGTCCGCGTCGCGGATCGTCGAGAGCCGGTGGGCGATGACGAAGCTGGTCCGGTCGGTGCGCAGCGCCGCCATCGCGTGCTGGAGCAGCAGCTCGGTCCGGGTGTCGACCGAGGAGGTCGCCTCGTCGAGGATCAGCAGGTCCGGCTCGGCGAGGAACGCGCGCGCGATCGTGACGAGTTGCCGCTCCCCCGCGGAGAGCTGGCCGCCGTCACCGGTGATGACGGTGTCGTAGCCGTCCGGCAGGGAGTGGACGAAGCGGTCGACGAAGGTCGCCCGCGCCGCCTCGAGGATCTCCTCCTCCGTCGCGCCGGGCCGACCGTAGGCGATGTTGTCGCGGATCGTGCCCTCGAAGAGCCAGGTGTCCTGCAGCACCATGCCCGTGCGCGCACGCAGTGCCGCGCGCGGCATGTCGGTGATGTCCACCCCGTCGAGCAGGATGCGACCGCCGCGGAGCTCGTAGAACCGCATGACGAGGTTGACCAGCGTGGTCTTGCCGGCGCCCGTGGGCCCGACGATGGCCACGGTCTGCCCCGGCCGCGCGACGAGGGAGAGGTCCTCGATGAGCGGCTTGTCGGCGTCGTACCGGAATGTGACGTGCTCGAAGCGGACCTCGCCCGCCATCTGCGCCGACTCGGCACCGGCTGCTCCGTCGAGTCGGCGTCCATGCACGCCGGCTCGGTCCGGGACCTGTTCCTCCGCGTCGAGCAGCTCGAAGACGCGCTCGGCGGAGGCGACCCCGGACTGCAGCAGGTTCATCATCGACGCGACGGTGGTGAGCGGCTGGGTGAACTGGCGGGAGTACTGGATGAAGGCCTGCAGGTCACCGAGCGAGAGCTGGCCGTTCGCGACGCGGAGACAGCCCACGACGGCCACGGCGACGAAGTTGAGGTTCCCGACGAACATCATCAGCGGCATGATGAGCCCGCTGATGAACTGCGCCTTGAAGGCCGCGTCGTAGAGGCCCGTGTTCTGCTCGTCGAAGGTCCGCTCGACCTCCTGCTGCCGACCGAAGACCGTCACCAGGTCCTGGCCGGAGAAGGTCTCCTCGATGTGCGCGTTGAGCGCGCCCGTACGCCGCCACTGCGTCACGAACTGCCCCTGCGACCGCTTCATGACCTGACCGCTGATCACCATCGCGATCGGCACCGACACGAGCGCGATCAGCGCCAGGAGCGGGCTGATCCACAGCATCATCGCGAGCACCGAGACGACGGTCAGCAGCGAGGTGAGGAGCTGGCTCATCGTCTGCTGCAGCGTCTGGCTGATGTTGTCGATGTCGTTGGTGACGCGCGAGAGCAGCTCGCCGCGCGGCTGCCGGTCGAAGTACTCCAACGGCAGCCGGTGGACCTTCGCCTCGACGTCCGAGCGCAGCCGGCGGACCGTCCCCTGGACGACGCCGTTGAGGACGAACCCCTGGAGCCAGGCGAGGAGCGAGCCGGCGAGATAGACCACGAGGACGAGCAGCAGCGCGTTCCGCAGGGCTGCGAAGTCGACGCCATGCCCGGGCACGACGTGGTCCATGCCTGCGAGCATGTCGGCGAGCTGGCCGTGGTCGTGCTGGCGCAGCCACTCCTCCGCCTGACCGGTCGTCATCCCCTCTGGCAGCTGCTTGCCGAAGGAGCCCTCGAAGATCAGGTTGGTCGCGTGGCCGAGCAGGCGCGGCCCCAGCGTCGTGAGGACGACGCTGCCGATCGCGAGGACGAGCACGGCGAGCACCTGGAGACGGTACGGCGCCATGCGTCGCACCAGGCGGCGCGCCGACGGGCCGAACTGCATCGCCTTCTGGCCGACCATCGCGCCGCCCATCGGGCCACGGCCGGGGCCGCCGCCGGTCTGCTGGATGCGCTCGGTCTCCTTCATCGTGCCAGGCTTCTGCGCGGCGCTCCGGCCGCTCTCGGACTGGCTCATGCTGCCTCCTCCGCGCTGAGCTGGGACGCGACGATCTCCTGGTAGGTCTCGTTGTCGGCGAGCAGCTCCTCGTGGGTGCCGGCGCCGACCACGACGCCGTCCTCGAGCACGACGATCAGGTCGGCGTCGCGGATCGTGGAGACGCGCTGGGCGACGACCACGACCGTGGCATCGGCGGTCTCGGGGCGCAGCGCCGCCCGGAGACGGGCGTCCGTCGCGACGTCGAGCGCCGAGAAGGAGTCGTCGAAGAGGTAGATCTCGGGCCGGCGTACGAGGGCGCGCGCGATCGCGAGCCGCTGCCGCTGGCCACCGGAGACGTTCGTGCCGCCCTGCGCGATCGGGGCGTCCAGACCGCGGGCCCCCTCGGTGCCCATCGTCTCGACGAAGTCGCGCGCTTGGGCGATCTCGAGCGCGTGCCAGAGCTCCTCGTCGGTGGCGTCCGGCTTGCCGTGGAGCAGGTTCGAGCGGACCGTGCCGGTGAAGAGGAACGCCTTCTGCGGGACCAGCCCGAGCCGCGCGTGGAGCGCGTCCGGGTCGAGCTCGCGGACGTCGACCCCGTCGACCAGCACGCGCCCGGCCGTCGCGTCGAAGAGCCGCGGCACCAGGTTGAGGAGCGTGCTCTTCCCTGCGCCCGTCGAGCCGATGATCGCCACCGTCTGCCCCGGCCGCGCCCGGAACGACACGTCCCGGAGCACGGGCTGCTCGGCACCGGGATAGGTGAACCCGACCCGCTCGAGGTCGAGATGGCCACGCACCGGCAGGTCCCGGACGCCGTACGCCGGCGGGACGACGCTCGACTCGGTGTCGAGCACCTCGGCGATGCGGTCGGCGCAGACGGCGCTGCGCGGGACCTGCATCAGCATGAAGGTCCCCATCATCACGCTCATGAGGATCTGCAGCAGGTAGGAGAGGAACGCCGTGAGCGGACCGACCAGCATCTGGCCGGAGTCGACCCGGTGACCGCCGAACCAGATGACCGCGACGCTGGACACGTTGACGACGAGCATGACCAGCGGGAACAGCGTGGCGAGCCATCGCCCGGCCGCCAGGGAGACCGCGGTCAGGTCGTCGTTCGCGCGGCCGAAGCGGTCGCTCTCGACCTTCTCCCGCACGAAGGCGCGCACCACGCGGATTCCGGTGATCTGCTCGCGCAGGACCCGGTTGACCACGTCGATCCGCTTCTGCACGAGCCGGAAGTTGGGGACGAGCCGCCACACGACCAGACTGACGCAGCACACCAGAACGGGGACGACGACGAGCAGCAGCCAGGACAGGTGGACATCCTGGTGCAGCGCCATCAGCGCGCTGCCGACCATCATGATCGGGACGGTCGCCGCGAGCGTGCAGCTGAGGTAGGCCAGCATCTGCACCTGCTGCACGTCGTTGGTGTTGCGGGTGATGAGCGACGGGGCGCCGAAGCGAGCGACCTCCCGGCCGCTGAACGAGCCGACCCGGTGGAACACGGCGGCGCGCAGGTCACGCCCGAACGCCATCGCCGTGCGGGCGGAGAACCACACCGAGCCCAGCGAGCACACGATCTGGAGCAGGCTGACGGCGAGCATGACACCGCCGATGCGGACGATGTAGTCCGTGTCCCCCGTGGAGACACCGTGGTCGATGATGTCGGCGTTGAGGTTGGGCAGGTAGAGCATCGCCGCGGTCGAGAGGAACTGGAGCGCGACGATGGCCGCCAACAGGCGTCGGTAGGGGCGGAGGTACTCCCGCAGGAGTCTCAGCAGCATCAGTGGTCGTCCTTCCGCAGGATGCCGGAGAGCAGGATGTCGATGACGTCGTCGGTGGACAGGGGCTGCTGGCCCCGGTTGAGCCCGGGCATCCACGTGCCGACGGTGAGGCTGCGCAGCACGAGCGCGGCCTTGCGCGGAGGCAGCCTCAGCTCCTCCGCGTGAGGCGTGAAGAGCAGATCGGTGAGGTTGTCGACGAGCGCCTTGTTGGCCTCGAGGAGGAAGGTCGGCGGACCCGACGCCGGCTGATGAGGCTCGTTCAGCAGCGCGGAGCGGACCGCCATCAGCACGAGCAGGCTCTCCTGCAACCGGGCGGCGAGGCGGTCGATGACGTGACGGAGCTTGCTCGGCAGGTCGGGCAGCGCCGCGAGCTCCCGCGCCATCTGCTCCTGGGCACCGGGCGGGTTCACGGACGCCTCGGCGACCGCGTGGAACAGCTCGCGCTTGTCGGCGAACACCCGAAAGATGGTGCCTTCCGCGATGCCGGCCGCCTCCGCGATCAGGCGCGTCGTCACCGCGCTGCCGTGCTCGATGAGGAGCGGCCGGGTGGCGGCGACGATCGCCGCGCGGCGCTCCTCGGGGGCGAGCGGGGTTGCTCGGGTCCGACGGGTCTCCACGTCGACCCAGCCTAAGTGAGTGAGCACTCACTCACAAGCGGATTCGCGAAGTGTCACCGTGACCCTTTGCGCGTCGGGTGACAGTTACGAAGTGTCTCCCGTGGCGCCAACTGTCACGGTGACACTTTGGCGGCGGTGTGCGCTCGACCCCGGCGCCCGCGCCTGCCGCTCAGGACTCGCGGATGACGGCGACGTCCCCGGCCTTGACCAGGTGGGGCGCGCCGTCGTTGCCGTTGAGCAGGTCGACGCCGTCGACCGGCAGGATCACGGCCTCGTGGGTGTGGTTGACGACGAAGAGGTACGACGCCTGCTCGCCGACCCGGCGGACAGCCTCGACGCCCTCGGGCAGCCCGGCAGTGACCGGCTCGACGTCGGCGAGGACCTCCTCGGCCAGCTCCGCGAGTGACTCGGCGGTCAGCTCGGTGCCGACGTACCACGCCGTGCCCTCCCCCACCGCGTGCCGGGTGATCGCCGGTGACCCGGCGCAGGGGCCGACGGCGTACGTCGCCCAGGCCTCGGCGCCGGTGGTGCGGCCGAGCTCGCTCCAGATCCGGCCCTCCCCGGTGCGCGTGAGCGCGACGTGCTCACCCTCGAGGAGCGGGTGGAACTCCTCGATCCGGACGCCGAGCAGGTCGCGGAGCGCCCCGGGATAGCCCCCGAGCCGGACCTGGTCGTGCTCGTCGACGATGCCGGAGAAGTAGGTGACGACCAGGGTGCCGCCGGCCTCGGCGAAGGCCCGCAGCCGTGCGACGGTCGGGTCGTCGAGGAGGTACTGCACCGGGAGCACCACGACGCGGTAGCCGTCGAGCGGGTCGGTCGTGCCGACGACGTCGACGCCGATGTTGCGCGACCAGCAGACGTGGTGCCAGGCACGCGCGGTCCGGAGCGGGTCGACGTCGACCGAGGGGTGGGAGTCGTGGGTCGCGGCCCACCACGACGGCCAGTCGAAGAGGAGCGCCACCGACGCCGGCTCGACGCGCGTCCCGGCGACCTCGGCGATCGCGGCGACGTCCTCGCCGAGCCGGACGACGTCGCGCCAGAGCCGGCTGTCGGTGCCGGCGTGGGGCACCATCGCGGAGTGGAACTTCTCCGCACCGCCGCGGGAGGCACGCCACTGGAAGAACATCGCGCCGTCGGCGCCACGGGCGAGGTGCTGGAAGGAGTTGCGCCGCATCTCCCCGGGGGACTTCGCGAGGTTGCGCGGCTGCCAGTTGACCGCCGACGTGGAGTGCTCCATCAGCAGCCACGGTCGCCCGCCCGCGAGCGATCGCAGCAGATCGGCCGTCATCGCGAGGTGCTGGGTGCGGTCCGGCTCGGCCGCGATCAGGTAGTGGTCGTTGGAGACGACGTAGTCGTCGATGCCGTGGTCGGCCGCCCAGGAGCGGTAGTCCAACGGCTTGAAGAAGCCCATGAAGTTGGTGGTCAGCGGCTTGTCGGAGTGGGACCGGACCGCCGCCGCCTCAGCGCGGAAGAGGTCCAACTGGGCGTCGGAGGAGAACCGCCACCAGTCGAGCTGCTGGCCGGGGTTGGCGAAGGAGTTGTAGGAGACCTCCCGCGGCGGCTGAAGCTGCTCCCACGCGGTGTAGCGCTGACTCCAGAACGCCGTCGCCCAGGCTGCGTTGAGGGCGTCGAGGGTGCCGTAGCGCGCCTGGAGCCAGTCCCGGAACGCGGCGGCGGACACGTCGCAGTAGCAGTGCCAGTTGTGGTCGGCGTACTCGTTGGAGACGTGCCACATGACGACGGCGGGATGGTCGGCGTACCGCTGGGCCATCACGCCGGCGAGCCGGGTCGCCGCCTCACGGAACGCCGGCGACGAGGCGCAGTAGGCCTGCCGGCTGCCGAACGCCCGTCGTACGCCGGCGCGGTCGACCAAGGCGGCCTCGGGATGCGCCTGGAGGAACCACGGCGGCGGGGAGGCGGTCGCCGTCGCGAGGTCGACGGCGATGCCGCCCTCGTGAAGGAGCGTGAGGACCCGGTCGAGCCAGCCGAGGTCGAACCGACCGGGCTCCGGCTCCAGCAGCGCCCAGGAGAAGATCCCGAGGCTGACCATCGTCACGCCCGCCTCCCGCATCAGCGCGACGTCCTCGGCCCAGACCTCCTCCGGCCACTGCTCGGGGTTGTAGTCGGCGCCGAACGCCAGCCGGCCCCCGAGCGCGGCCGTCACGGCGGCCATCCCCTCGTTTCGGGTCACAGCGTTTCTGGTCACGGCGCGAGCCGCTCGGTCGCCCACCCCGACCGCGCACGGCGGTAGACCAGCCGGTCGTGCATCCGGCCCGGCCGGCCCTGCCAGAACTCGACCACGTCCGGCCGGACGACGTACCCACCCCAGGTCGGCGGCACCGGGACGTCCTGGTCCGCGAAGCGGGCCTCGATCTCGGCGTACGACGCCGCCAACTCGTCCCGGCCGGCGACGGCCGTCGACTGGGGCGACGCCCAGGCTCCGAGCTGGGAGCCGCGCGGACGGGTGGCGAAGTAGGCGTCCACGTCGGGACGCGGCAGCGGCTGCGCGACGCCCTCGATCCGCACCTGCCGCTCCAGCGGATGCCAGGGGAAGAGCAGCGCGCACCGCGGCTCGGCGGCGAGGTCGTGGCCCTTGCGGGAGCCGAGGTTGGTGAAGAAGCGGAAGCCGTCGGCACCGACGCCCTTGAGCAGCACCATCCGCGACGACGGCGCGCCCGCGGCCGAGACCGTGGCCACCACCATCGCGTTGGGCTCGTGGATCCCGGCGTCGCGCGCCTCGGCGTACCACCGCCCGAACATCGTGATCGGGTCCGGCGCCAGGTCGGCCTCGGTGAGGCCGCCGCGGGTGTAGTTCTCGCGGGCTGCCGCGAGCTCCTCGGTCAGCGTGACCTGCTCCATGCCCCGACCCTACTGACGCGCGAGGTGGTGCAGAATGCCGGACGACGAATGACGAGAAGGAGCAGGGATGACCGAGGTACACCACGGACTCGAGGGCGTCGTCGCGTTCGAGACCGAGATCGCCGAGCCCGACAAGGAAGGCTCCGCCCTCCGCTATCGCGGAGTGGACATCGAGGACATCGTCGGCCGGGTCCCGTTCGAGAACGTCTGGGGGCTGCTGATCGACGGCGCCTACACGCCGGGGCTGCCGCCGGCCGAGGCGTTCAACCTGCCGGTCCACACCGGTGACGTCCGCGTCGACGTGCAGGCCGCCATCGCGATGCTCGCGCCGACGTTCGGCTTCCGCGCGACCTACGACATCACCCCCGAGCAGGCCCGCGAGGACCTCGCCCGCGTCGCGGTCATGGTGCTGTCGTACGCCGGCCAGTCGGCCCGCGGCCTCCACCAGCCGGTCGTGCCCCAGTCGGTCGTCGACGAGGGCCGGACGCTCGCGGAGAAGTTCCTCATCCGCTGGCGCGGCGAGGCCGACCCCAAGCACGCCCACGCGATCGACGCCTACTGGTCGTCGGCCGCCGAGCACGGCATGAACGCCTCCACCTTCACCGCGCGGGTCATCACCTCGACCGGTGCCGACGTCGCTGCCGCCTTCTCCGGCGCCATCGGCGCGATGAGCGGTCCGCTCCACGGCGGCGCCCCCTCCCGCGTGCTCGGCATGATCGAGGAGGTCGAGCAGTCCGGCGACGCCGAGGCCTACGTCAAGGGCCTCCTCGACTCCGGCGAGCGCCTGATGGGCTTCGGCCACCGGGTCTACCGCGCCGAGGACCCGCGGGCACGGGTGCTGCGACGGACGGCCAAGGAGCTCGGCGCACCGCGCTACGAGGTGGCCGAGGCGCTCGAGAAGGCCGCGCTCGCCGAGCTGCGCGCGCGCCGCCCCGACCGGGTGCTCGAGACGAACGTGGAGTTCTGGGCGGCGATCGTCCTCGACTTCGCCCAGGTCCCGGCCCACATGTTCACCTCGATGTTCACCTGTGCGCGCACCGGTGGGTGGTCGGCCCACATCCTCGAGCAGGTCAAGACCGGCCGTCTCATCCGTCCCTCCGCGGTCTACACCGGCCCCGCCGCGCGGCCGGCCGACTCCGTCGAGGGCTGGAACCCGGCCTGGGGCGCCTGAGCATCAGGCCCGGATCACCCTGTGACCCCCGGCGGTAGTCCGGGACGTTCGCGTCGTTCTACTCGCGAGTAACCGACCCGGACGTCCCGGACTACCCCGCCGCTGACCAGACTCCGCTGGACACCCGCAGCGTCGTGAGGGCGGGCCTGGGAGAATGGGCCCGACCGCCGCAGCACGACCCGAGGTGCCCGATGACCCTGCAGATCCCCGCCGACCTCCTGCCCGCCGACGGGCGGTTCGGCTCCGGACCGTCCAAGGTGCCGGCCGGGCGCCTCGAGGCGCTCGCCGCGACCGGGGTCTCGCTCATGGGCACCTCTCACCGGCAGCAGCCGGTCAAGGACCTGGTCCAGCGGGTCCGGTCCGGGCTGGCCGAGCTCTTCGCGCTGCCCGACGGCTATGAGGTCGTCCTCGGCAACGGCGGCTCGGTCGCGTTCTTCGACCTCGTCACCTACGCCCTCGTCCGCGAGCGCAGCCAGCACGCCGTCTTCGGCGAGTTCGGCAAGAAGTTCGCCAAGGCCACGAAGGCCGCGCCGTGGCTGGCCGATCCCGTGATGGTCGAGGCGGCGCCCGGGGCGCTCGCCGTGCCGTCGTACGACGCCGGGGTGGATGTCTACGCCTGGACCCACAACGAGACCTCGACCGGTGTCATGGCGCCGGTCGCGCGTCCGGAGGGCGCCTCGGCCGACCAGCTCACGATCGTCGACGCCACCTCGGCAGCGGGCGGGCTGCCGCTGGACCCCATCCAGGCCGACGTCTACTTCTTCGCGCCGCAGAAGTCGTTCGCCTCCGACGGCGGCCTGTGGCTGGCGCTGCTCTCCCCCGCCGCGCTCGCGCGCGCCGAGGAGATCGCCGCGTCGGGGCGTCACATCCCCTCCTTCTTCGGGTTGACCGCTGCGATCAAGCAGTCGCGCGCCGGGCAGACGGTCAACACCCCGGCGGTCGCGACGCTCTTCCTCATGGCCGAGCAGCTCGACTGGATGAACGCGCAGGGTGGCCTCGCCGGGATGGTCGCGCGCACGACCGCGTCCGCGGAGGCGCTCTACACCTGGGCGGAGAAGTCGGACTACGCCACGCCCTTCGTGCCCGATCCGGCCCACCGCTCGCTCGTGGTCGGGACGGTGGAGCTCGACCCCGCGATCGACAAGGACGCCGTCCGGGCGACGCTGGCCGCCAACGGTGTCGTCGACCTCGACGCCTACCGCGGGATCGGCACCAACCAGCTGCGCATCGCGATGTATCCCTCGGTCGACGCCGCCGACGTCGCCGCGCTGACCGCCTGCCTCGACTGGGTCGTCGAGCGGTTGTGAGTGTCAGCGAGGACCATGGCCCTCGCTGACACTCACAACCCCACGGGACAGGCAGGCGCCGACTCCAAGGCGGTCAATTCTCGAGCTGCACCCGGATGGCGTCGTACGTCGTGCGGCCGAAGGCCACCAGACGGGCCTCCTCGACCGCGGTCGACGCGGAGCGGAAGACCTCGAGCGCTGCCGCGATCGCGTCGTCCTTGGGCCAGCCGTAGACGCCCGCGCTGACGAGCGGGAACGCGACCGAACCGGCGCCGAGCTCGTCGGCCACCTCGAGGGCGCGCACGTAGCACGAGGTGAGCAACTCTCGGCCTCCGACCCCGTGGACCGGCCCCACGACATGGATCACCCAGCGGGCGGGCAGGTCTCCGGCGGTCGTCCAGCCGGCGTCGCCGGTGGCGAGTCCGTCGGGGAACCGGCGTACGCAGTCCGCCAGGATCGCCGGCCCGCCCGCGCGGTGGATGGCACCATCGACCCCTCCGCCCCCACGCATGGCGTTGTTGGCGGCGTTGACGACGGCGTCCACGTCCTGGGTGGTGATGTCACCCTCGATGACGGTGATCTGCATGAGTCCTCCTGGCGGAGTCAGTCCTCTTGGCGGATGAGCCGCAGCGTCGCCCGCTCGAGGGCGGCCTGGCGCTCGTCGACGGTGTCGAACCTACGCCGCGTCGCGTCCGCGATCGTGCGGCCCTCCTCGTACGCCGACACCACCCGTGGATCGACGTAGGAGGTGCGCGCCATCGTCGGGGTATTGCCGAGGAACTCCGCGACCTCGCGCATCGCGGCGCTGATCGCGCGCTTCCGTGAGGCCTTCGACCGGCCGGGCTCCTCGGTCTCCGCCAGCGCGGCCGCCGCCAGCACCGTGGCGTGCCAGGTCCGGAAGTCCTTCGCCGTCGCCTCCGCGCCGGTCGTCTCCCGCACGTAGTCGTTGACCAACTGGGGCAGCATCGCCCGCCAGTGCCGACCCTCGCGGTAGGCGAGCAGGGTCGGGTCGTCCGCACGGCGCCGGCGCATCACGTCGATCGCCTCCGTGACGGTCGCGTCGTCGATCTCGACGTGGTGCTCGACGCCCGACTTGCCGGTGAAGGTGAAGACCAGGCGGTCCTGGCGGCGCCGGACGTGTTGCCGCTGGAGAGTCGTCAGCCCGAACGAGCCGTGCCGGTCGGCGTACACGTCGTTGCCGATCCGGAAGCAGCCGAGGTCGAGCAGGCGTACGGCGACCGCACATGCCCGCTCGAGGGGCATGCCGTCCCGGCCGAGGTCGGCGAGGACCTGCTCCCGGGCCTGCGCCAGCGCCTGGCCGAAGAGTAGGACCCGGTCGAACTTCGCGGCGTCCCGGCGGGTCCGCCAGTCCGGGTGGTAGAGGTACTGTCGCCGCCCCGCGTCATCGGTCCCGACCGCCTGCAGATGACCGTTGTCGTACGGCGTGATCCAGACGTCCGTCCACGCCGGCGGGATCGCCAGTCCCGTGATCCGTTCGACGGCGTCGGGCGGGAGCCGTTCACCGTGCTCGTCGAGGTAGACGAAGCCCCTGCCGGACCGTCGTCGCGTCCAGCCCGGCTGGTCGGGAGAGGTGCGTCGCAGCCGGACCATGCCGCATCAAGTAGCCAATGGGCCGCGGTGTGACACCCAGCGTGCGCCCAGGCGCACGCTGGGTGTCACACCGTCGGCAGGCCGGTCAGCGCGGCCGCAGGGAGCGAAGCAGGACGACGACCGCCGCGGTCCCCACGAGGCCGCCGAGCGCCCAGGGCCACCACGAGCGCCCGGTCCGTTCGTGCGCCGACTGCTCCTGCGCCGGACGGGTGACCGGACTCGCCGCGGCGGGCGCGGGCGACGGACCGGACGACGGGCTGGTCGACGTGAGCGCGGTGCGGACGGCGGCCGGGAGCGGGACGGTGACGACGGCGGAGTGCAGCCCCTCGCTGCTGGCATAGACGGTGCCGTCGGCCGCGACACCGATGCCCTCGCCCTGCGGCTGGGACGGCAGCGGGAAGGACGCGACCTTCGTCATCGCCGGCCAGGTGTAGACGTCCGCGGAGACGTAGCCGCGGACGATCACGTGCCGCCGGTCGGGGAAGAACGCGCCATCGGTCGCGATCGGCAGCACCGGCGCGACGGACCGGAGGCGGTTCGGATGAGCGGTGGAGAGACGGGCCGGCGCGGCGTAGAGCGTGCCGCCCAGCCAGCCCTTGCTGGCGACATAGAGCCGGCCGCTCCCGGGATCGCAGAGCAGCGTCTCGGCGTCGTGGGCTCCGTCCGGGTAGACCAGGTCATAGACCGTCGGCGCCACCGTCCGGTCGCCGCGGCCCACGGGCACCTTCGCGACCCGGACCGTGTCGCGCGCGGAACGGTTGTCGCCGATGTCACCGACCCAGACGTCCCCGTCAGGGGCCAGCGCCAGCGCCTCGACGTCGCGCGCGCTGCCCCAGCGCGTGACGCCGACCGTCCGACCGGACGGATCGACGACGAAGACCCGCCCGGTGTCCCCCGAGTCGTTGGTGGTCGCGAACAGGCCGTCCGGCAGCGCGACGAGCGCGCTGGCCTCGTCGATCCGAGGATCCGCGAAGGTGAAGGCGATGTGCTCGCGGCCGGTCGGGGCGGCGGCCGCCCCGAGGAGGAAGGGCACCACGGCCAGCCCCGCCAGGATCCGCACGACCACCGCCGGGCTCACTGCTGGGGACTCACCCCGAGCAGCTCGCCGAGCTGCGGCCGGACGCCCCAGGCGGTCACCAGGTCGTCGTACTCCTTCCGGACGGCGCCCCCCTTCACGGGGCCGCCGGTACGGACGGCGCGGAGCATGGTGTTGCGCGGGGTGTGCTGGCTCTCGACGAACTCGACGACCTCGACGCGGTAGCCCGCGAGCCGCAGCAGCGACGCGCGCAGCGCGTCGGTGAGGGTGTCGGCGAAGCGCTCGCGGAGGATGCCGTGTCGGGTGAGCATGGCGTACGGCGCCGGGGTCGGCGCCTTGCGCAGCTGCGCCGCGATGTCGTGGTGGCAGCACGGGGCGGCGAGAACGAGCGGCGTCTCCCACTCGACCGCGCGGGCCAGCGCGTCGTCGGTGGCGGTGTCGCAGGCGTGCAATGCGAGGACGACGTCGGGCCGCTCCGCGAGCTGGACGCCCCCGATGGTGCCGACGACGAACTCCGCGTTGATGCCGAGCTCCGCCGCCACCGAGCTGTTGTGATCCCGGGACTGCTGCTTGACGTCGACGCCGGTGACGACGACGGGCAGGTCCTTGACCTCGGTGAGGTAGCGCTGCGCAGCGAAGGTGAGGTAGCCGTTGCCGCAGCCGAGGTCGACGATCCGCAGCGGCTCCTCGGAGGTCGGCGTGCGCAGCTTGCCGGACTTCGAGGCGTCGGTGATCGCCGCGTCGAGCTGGCGCAGGAACTCCTCGACCTGACGGAACTTCGCCTGCCGGCTCGGCTTGAGCCGCCCCTCCTTGTCGGAGAGACCGAGGACCCGGAAGAGCTCGTCATCCTCGGGGAGCAGGCGCTCCTTGGCCTGGTCGTGGGTGCGCGGGGTCGGCGCCGCCTGCTGCTCGGTGGTCGTGACGAACGCGGTGAGCGACGTCTTGGCCTGCACCCTGATCTGCTCGGTCGGCGTGGTCACGGTCCAGTTCGCGAAGGGCAGGTCGAGCAGCGCATCGAGCGCGTCGGTCGACCCGACCGGGTGGTTCGCGGTGAAAGCCTGGGTGGCGTCGTAGGTCGTGATCTGCAGGTGACGGCCTGCCTTGAGGTCGACGTAGCGCAGCTCCGCCCGCCGCCATGGCGGGGTCGTGCCACGCTGCTTGCCGGACGCGACCGCCTTGACCAGCTGGTCGGGGTCGAGGATCACCGAGCGCAGCCGGTTGAGTGCCCGCAGCAGCGGCTCGGACGTACGGCTCATCGGTTGACCACCGAGGCGATGATGACGATCAGGAGCAGGACCACCAACGCCGTCGGGATGATCAGGCGACGGTGGTGGGGATTCACCCCTCGATTCTAGGAGGGCCACCGCGCCCCGTCCGCATCGGCGCTCGCTCGCCGACCTCACGAGTGTCGCCTCAGCTCCCCAGGAGCGCCGAGAGCTCCACCGGGACGCTTCCCCACTCGCCGACACCGACTTCGGCAGCCGGATGTGCGTCGTCCGCGACCGCGACCGTCTCCCAGCGGTCACCGGCGTTCGTCAGGACCTCGATCGTCCGCGCCTGCCGATCCACGACCCAGTACTGCGAGATCCCTGCCTCGAGATACTCCGGTGCCTTCCGAAGAAGATCCTCACGCCTGGTCGAGGGCGAGAGAACCTCGACGACGAGCACGGGGGTTGCCGGCATCAGCCAGTCATCCTCCGACATGGTCTCGGAGTAGGCCGACAGGTCCGGAACCCGCACCCGGTTGCGCGGCAGACGGATCGCGACCTCACCGATGACATCGAGCCCAGGCAGGTGCGCCTCGAAGAGCGCGGTCAACCGAACCTGAGCCCGCCAGCGGCCAGCGACCGGAGGAGGAGACATCACCGCCACCCCGTCGACCCACTCCGCGCGGGTGCCCTCCGGGAGCGCGAGGTAGTCCTCCCACGACATCGGCACGTACCGCAGGCTCGGCTCGGCGGTCTCGGTGACCATGGCTGCTCCTGAGGGTGCTGACACATTCGGGCTCCTTCCCAGTCTCGCCTCTCGCGGGCGTGGAAGGAAGGCTCGCGCAACTCGCCGACCGCCTCGGCCGCCGCCGGCCCGGCCTGTGCATGAGCGGGCCACCGACACCGCCTGTGAAGAGCAGGTGGCCTGAAACAACCTCAGACGCGCGAGGCGAACAGCTCGGCGAGGTGCATCGTCGGCACCGAGGCGAGGTCGTCGAGCTGGACGCGACACGACATGCCGTCGGCGAGGACGACGGCGTCGGGGTGCTCCCGCACGGCGGGAAGCAGGTTCGTCTCCGCGATCGCGACCGAGACCTCGTAGTGCCCTTCCTCGACGCCGAAGTTGCCGGCCAAGCCGCAGCAGCCGGCCACCTTGGTGACGGTGGCGCCGGCCTGCTCGAGGAGCCGTTGGTCGGCGGCCCAGCCGAGGACGGCGCTCTGGTGGCAGTGCGGCTGCGCGACGACCTCGACGCCGTGCAGGTCGGGCAGCGCGAGCCGCCCCTCCCCCACCAGCCGCGTCACCAGCTCGGCGAAGGTGAGCATCTGGTCGGCCACGGTCTTCGCCTCGGGCGCGTCCGTGAGCTCGAGCGAGTCGCTGCGCAGCGTGGCCAGGCAGGACGGCTCCAGCCCGATGACCGGGACACCCGAGGCGACGTACGGCGCCAGCGTCCTCACCGTCCGGTCCATGATCGCCCGGGCCTGGTCGAGCTGTCCCGTCGTGATCCAGGTCAGGCCGCAGCAGGCGTCGTCGGAGATGACCCGGACCGTCAGCCCCTGGCTCTCCAGGAAACGAATCGCAGCGGATCCCGATTGCGGGAAGAAGTGGTCGGTGAACGAGTCCGCCCACACCCAGACGTCGGGCCGCTCGACGGCCGGCGCACCGGCGGCCGCCGCCTTCGCGGAGCGCTTGAGAGTCTTCGTGGCGAAGGTCGGGATCGAGCGCCGCTGGTCGATGCCGGCGGTCCTCTTGGCCAGCCTCGCGACCGGCCCGAGCCTCATCGACGCGTTGGCCATCCCGGCCATCGGGGCCGCCAGACGGGCCCACTTCGGCAGCCGGCCCAGCAGGTAGTGGGAACGCGGACGCCGCTTGGTGGCGCCGGGACCGTCATAGGTCTGGTAGAGCGCCTCGGACTTGTACGTCGCCATGTCGATGCCGGTCGGGCAGTCGGAGGCGCAACCCTTGCAGGCCAGGCACAGGTCGAGCGCCTCGCCGACCGCGTCGTGGCCGAGGCCCCCGACCAGCGACCCGTCCATGGCCTCCTGGAGCACGCGGGCGCGGCCGCGGGTGGAGTCCTTCTCGTCACGGGTGGCGAGATAGGACGGGCACATCACCCCGGTGGTCTTGGGCGCGACACACTTGCCGACCCCGGTGCAGCGGTGGACGGCCGCGCCGAGGTCGCCCCCGTCGTGGATCATCCGCAGGCCCGGGCGTGTGAGCGTCGCACGCGGCCGCACCGGCCGCAGGTCGTCGGTGAGGGAGGCCGGCCGCACGATGTTGCCGGGGTTGAGCAGGTCGTCGGGGTCGCAGACCGTCTTGACCTGCTCGAACAGCCCGATCGAGGTGGCGTCGTACATCATCGGCAGCAGCTCGGAGCGGACCCGGCCGTCGCCGTGCTCGCCGGAGAGCGAGCCGCCGTACTTCTTCAGCGTGGTCGCGCACTGCGTCATGAACTCGCGGAAGACCTGGGCGCTCTCCGGCTTCCCGGCCTCGAACGGGAAGTCGATGCGGCAGTGGATGCACCCGTCGCCGAAGTGGCCGTAGGGATAGCCGTGCAGCCCGTAGGAGCCGAGGATCTCATCGAAGTCGCGCAGCCAGGAGCCGAGGTGCTCGGGCGGGACGGCCGCGTCCTCCCAGCCGGAGTGGGCGGGGGTCGGCAGGCTCACGCCCGCCAGACCGGCGCCGTCCTCGCGGATCCGCCACAGCGCGGCCGCCTCACCGGCATCGGTGACCAGGCGCGACTCCAACGCCCCCGAGACGGCGGCGAGCCGGTCCGTCAGGTCGCGCGCGTCGGCGCCGGCGACCTCGGCGAAGAGCCAGCCGGCCCCCTTCGGGAGGTCGGGCACCGGCTTGCCCTTGGCGCGGACCAGCTCGACGATCCGCGCATCCATCCCCTCGCAGGCGATGAGGCGTCCGGGAGCCGCCGCCAGCAGAGCCGGGACGGCGTCGGCCGCCTCCGCCATCGTCGGGTAGCCCAGCACGAGCAGGAGCCGACCGGGCTCGTCGGTGACGAGCCGCACGGTGGCCTCCAGCACGGTCGCGAGCGTTCCCTCGCTGCCGACCAGGAAGCGCTCGATCCGACCGCCGTTCTCCGGCAGCAGGTGTTCGAGGCTGTAGCCGCTCACCTGCCGCCCGAACCGGCCGAACTCCGTCCGCAGGTGGGCCAGGTTGGCCTGCCCGAGCTGGTGCAGCCGCTCCGCGGTCGCCCCCGCCACGTCGGTCGCGCCGTGAGCGCCGCCGAACGTCGCCTGCTCGCCGTTGCCGAACAGGACGGTCATGGCCTCGACGTTGTCGACGGTCCGCCCGTATCCGAGCGCGCGCGAGCCGCAGGCGTTGTTGCCGATCATCCCGCCGATCGTGCAGCGGGTGTGGGTCGAGGGGTCAGGCCCGAAACGCAGGCCGTACGACGCCGCCGCTCGCTGCAGGTCGGCGTGGACCACCCCCGGCTCGACGGTGGCAGTGCGCGCCTCGGGGTCGATGCTGATGATCCGCTTCAGGTCCCGGGTGTCGACGATGATGCCGGGCCCGACCGCGTTGCCGGCGATCGAGGTGCCTGCGCCGCGCATCGTCACCGGGACGCGCAGCTCACGCGAGGCCGCATGGATCGCCAGGAGCTCCTCGGTGCGCTGCGGGCGCACCACGACCTGCGGAAGGATCCGGTAGAGGCTCGCGTCGCCGGCGTACATCGCCCGCGCGAGAGCCGAGTCGTCGACGCCACCGATCCCGCGCGACCTGAGCTCCGCCGCAACATCCACCGCAGTCACCGTCACGCGGGCGATTCTCCCAGACGCTTCATCCGCGTCGAGCGGCCGTCCCAGACAGGTCGGCCGGGAAGGCCCGCTCGACCCGTCACCGCCGAGCGGCGAGCGCGGCCCGCACCACCGGGAGGACCGGCAGCTCACCGCCGAGCACCCGCGCGACCGGCACCCACGCCACCGCGTCGGTGGTGCCGTCCACCTCGGTGACCTGCGGCTCGGCCCCCGCGGGGACCGTGGCCGCGAAGACGAGGTGGACGCCGTGGAACTCCTCGTGGCGCCCGTTCGGCGCCGTCCCGGTCACCGCGACGTCGTCGACCTCGAGAATCGTCCCCACCTCGCAGTCCAGGCCGCACTCCTCACGCACCTCCCGGACGAGCGCCGCCCGCGGATGCTCCCCGAAGTCGACCCCGCCGCCGGGCAGCGTCCAGGAGCCGGAGTGGAAGCCGCGCGCCGAGATCCTGGTCAGCAGCACCTGCTCCTCCCCCTGCGCGGTGTGCTCCGCAGTCGGCCGGGTGATGAGTGCGTACGCCGCCAACCGCTGCATCCGCGCCGGCCGGTGCCCC
>NZ_JBFPJR010000016.1:0-90055 GCF_040838215.1 Nocardioides eburneus
CCCCCCCCCCCCCCCCCCCCCCGGCGGGGGAGGCTCAGACCCGGGTGAGCTCCCGCTCCTCGTCCTTCTTCTCGTCCCCGTGACCCGGCCACCACGCGGCGTGGCCGATGAGCGCGGTGAGGGCCGGGGTGAAGAACATCGCCATCACGAAAGCGGCGACGACGATGCCGAAGGCGATCGCGAAGCCCATCGTGGTGAGCAGCGAGTTCCCGGCCAGCATGAGCGAGGCGAAGGTGCCGGCGAGGATGACGCCGGCGGCCGCGATGGTGGGGCCGGCGTGCTTGACCGCCTGGGCGGCGGCGTCGCGCGGCGACCTGCCCTCGCGGGCCTCCTCGCGCAGGCGCGACACCATCAGGATGTTGTAGTCCGTCCCGAGCGCGACGACGAAGAGATAGATGTAGATCGGCAGCAGGAAGATCAGGCCCTGGTCGCCGCGGGCGTGCTGGAAGACCAGCACGGTCGCGCCCAGGGTCGCGCCGAAGCCGAGGCCGACCGACACCATGAGGTACCACGGCGCCACGAGCGAGCGCAGCAGCAGCCCGAGGATGATCATGATGATCACCGCGGCGACGGGGAAGACCACGGCGTAGTCGCGGTTCATCGCGGACTGGAAGTCGACGAAGACCGAGGTGAGACCGCCGACGTACGCCTGCGTGCCATCCGGTGCCGCCTCGTGGACGGCAGGTCGCAGGTCGTCCTTGACCGCGTGGATCGCGGCGTCGGAGGACGGATCGGCGTCGAGGACCGCGATGACGATCGCCGTGCTCGGGTCGGTCGGTGAGATGGTGGCGAGGCTCTTCTTCGCGCCGGGGACGACGGCGCCGACGCCCGGGGTCTTCGCGACGGCCGCACCGAACGCGTTGGCCGCGGCCTGGTCGATCGGCTTGCCGTCGGTCGAGCGCAGCACGATCGGGGTCGGCTGCGTGGCGCCGGCGGTGAAGCCGCCGTCCTCGAGCTTCTGCGTCGCCACCGACGACTCCATCGAGGTGTCCTCGCTGCTGGAGCCGAGGTCGAAGGTCGGATTGAACCCGCCCCACAGGAAGCAGAAGAGGGTGAGGATCACGAGTACGCCGCCGGAGGCTGCCGCGGTGCGGCCCGGTCGGCGGCCGAGCTGCTGGCCGACCCAGGCGAAGCGGCTCGCCGTCGGCTCCTGGCGCCACTTCTTCGACGGCCAGAAC
Source organism: Nocardioides eburneus (assembly GCF_040838215.1). Classification (NCBI taxonomy): domain Bacteria; kingdom Bacillati; phylum Actinomycetota; class Actinomycetes; order Propionibacteriales; family Nocardioidaceae; genus Nocardioides; species Nocardioides eburneus. The sequence goes on from NZ_JBFPJR010000016.1 coordinate 1,179, forward strand.
AGGGCGCGGCCGAGGACGGTGACGACGGCGGGGACCAGCGTGAGGGCGGCCACCAGGGTGACGGCGACCGCGATCGCCAGCGACGGGCCGATCGAGCGGAAGATGCCGAGCGAGGAGAGCACGAGGGTCAGGAAGGCGACGAAGACGGCGCCGCCGGCCGACGCGATGGCCTCGCCGGCGCGCTCGAGCGCATGGGCGACCGCGGCGCGGTGCTCCTCGCCCTCGCGCATCCGCTCGCGATAGCGGAAGAGGAAGAAGAGGATGTAGTCGGTCCCGATCCCGAACAGCACCACGATGAGGATGACGCTCGTCGAGTCGTCGGTCTTGAGGTGGAAGATCTTGGCCGCCCAGTCGATGAGGCCGTTGGCGATGGTCGAGACCAGGCCGACGAGCACGATCGGCATGAGGGCGATCAGGACGCTGCGGAAGATGATCGCGAGCAGCACGATGATGAGCAGGAACGTCGCCGCGCCGACGATCGCCTCGGCGTTCTTCCCCGACTGGGACTGGTCATAGCTCTGTGGCAGCGTCCCGGTGGTGAGCGCCTCGAGGCCGGTGCCGTCGGTGAGCTTCTTGAGCTGATCGCGCTGGTCGGTGACCTGATCGAAGTCCTTCTGCGACTGGCCGGTCACCCCGTCGGCGAGGTCGATGTTGACGATGGCGACCTGCTTGGTCGGTGAGACCTGCACGCCCTCCGCCCGGGTGAAGTCGGAGCCGAGCTTCAGCCCCTTCATCACCTGGTCGATCTTCGCGATGTCGGCGGTGCCGAGCGCCTTGCCGTCCGTCCGGTCGAAGACGACGGTCGCTCCCGTGTCCTGCTGCTGCGGGAACGCCTTCTCCGTGAGCTGCGCGGCCTTGATCGACTCATAGTGCTTCGGCAGGAAGTCCGACTGGTCGGTGGTCGCGTGGATCGTGGGCGCCGAGACGACCACGATCACCGCGAAGACGATCCAGGCGGCGATGACATACCAGGGATGGCGGGCGACGAAACGGCCCAGAGCACCGAACATGCCGCCCAAGTTATCCGCGCCGGGTGAACGTGCTCGCGGGGATACGTCAGCAAGCCGGCACGACAAATGTCACAAGCGGGGGCGCGGTCCGGCGTACGACGCCAGGTCGCTGCCCGCGCGGGTCATCGGTCCGGGCAGCGGGTGGCGAGCCAGTCGTCGACCTCGGCGAGGAGCGCGCGCCGCCGGTCAGCCGGCAGGAAGCTCGCGACGACCGCGTTGCGGGCCAGGTCGGCCAACTGGTGGTCACTGAGCCCGAAGGTGTCGGCGACGGCCAGGAGGTTGTCGTCGGCATACCCGCCGAAGTAGGCCGGGTCGTCGGAGTTGATCGTGACGAGCGCGCCCGTGTCGAGCAGCGCCGGCAGCGGATGGTCGGCCAGGGTCTCGACACCCTTGAGCCGGACGTTGGAGAGGGGGCACACGGTCAGAGGCACCCGCTCGGCGACCAGCCGCGCCATCAGGGCCGGGTCCTGCAGCGCGCGTACGCCGTGGTCGATCCGCTCCGCGCCGAGCAGGTCGAGCGCCTCGGCGACGCACTCCGGACCGCCCTCCTCGCCGGCGTGGGCGACGCGGTGCAGTCCGAGCTCCTTCGCCCGGGCGAAGACGTCGACGAACTTCGCGGGCGGGTTGCCGACCTCGGTGGAGTCCAGGCCGATGCCGACGATCGGGGCGTCGAGCGCGACGAGCTGCTCCAGCACCTCGCACGCCTCCTCGGCGGGACGGTCGCGGAGGAAGCAGGCGATGAGGGTGCTGGTGATCCCGGCGTCCTCGCCACGGCGGAGCCCCTCGGCGAGACCGGTGACGACCTCCGCCAGCGCGACGCCGCGGACCAGGTGGGCCTGCGGGTCGAAGAAGATCTCCGCATGGCGTACGCCGCCGGCGGCCGCTCGGCGCAGGTAGGTCTCCGCGAGCAGGGTGAAGTCGGCAGCCGTCCGCAGCACCGCCATGTTGTCGTAGTAGAGGTCGAGGAAGCTCTGCAGGTCGGTGAAGTCGTAGCGCGCCCGCAGTTCCTCCACGCCGGCGTAGGGGAGCGTCACGCCGTTGCGCTCCGCCAGGGCGACGATCAGCTCGGGCTCGAGGGTGCCTTCGATGTGGAGGTGGAGCTCGACGGTCGGAGGGGTCTCGAGAACAGGCATGGGCCCCACCCTAGGTGCCGCCGGCCGCGCGCCGTCAGGAGGCAGCGGTGAGCGGCTCGACGCGCAGACAGGTGCCCTCGCCGGCGACCCGGGTGAGCACGATCGTCGCCTCCTCCGGGCCTTGGAGGCCGAGTCGCCTGCGGAGCGTCTCGGGCGTGATCGCCACGCCGCGCTTCTTGATCGTGAGCCGGCCGACGCGGCGCTCGCGGAGTGCGGCGCGCAGCTGCTTCTCCCGGTAGGGCAGCTCCTCGATCACGCGGTAGCCCTTCGCGAACGGCGTGGTGTACGCCGCGTCACTGGTCACGTAGGCGATGTGCTCGTCCAGCAGGCCGCCCTGCACGCCTGCGGCCACCGCGGTGACGAGGCCGGCCCGGATGACCGCGCCGTCGGGTTCGTAGAGGAACGCGCCCAGCGGCTGCACGGCGGCCCCGGGGTCGTCCTCCGACGTCAGGGTGGCGAGGCCGCCCTCGCCGATGACCGTGGCCCGCCGGTCCGTCGTGGCGAGCATCCCGGACCACAGCGCCGCCTCCTTGACGTCGCCGTGGTCGCTCACCCACTCCGCCTCGACGCCGGCGGGGACCAGCTCGTGGGGGATGCCGGGCGCGACCTTGACGCACGAGTCCCGGCGCAGCAGCGTCTCGACGAAGGACCACGAGGGCGTCCAGCCCTCCGCGTCGAACAGTCGTCCTCGGGCGCCCCGGCGGGCCGGGTCGGCGAACGCGACCGCGAAGGGGGAGTGGTCCACCTCGGTCGCGTCGGCGACCTGCACGGCCCCCGGGAGATCGAGCGCCGCCAGGTTGGCGCGCGCGACGGCGACCCGGACCGGGTCCAGGTCGACGCCCGCCGCCGTGATGCCGGTCCGCGCGGTGGCGACCAGGTCGCCGCCGATCCCGCAGCCGAGGTCGATGACGCTCGCCGCGCCGAACGCGGCCAGCCGGGCGGCGCGGTGCTCGGCCACCGCCCGGCGGGTCGCCTGCTCCAGGCCGTCCGGGGTGAAGTACATCCGCGCCGCGTCGTCGCCGAGCTTCGCCCGCCCCTTGTCGCGGAGCTCGACCTGGGTCAGCGCCGCGGCGACGTACGCCGGCGCCGCGGTCCGGCGCAGGGCGGTCTGCACCGCCAGCGACGCGCCACCGGTCGCGGTGAGCTTGGTCGCTCGGGTCAGCAGCGCCTGCCCCTCGTCGGTGAGCAGCCACTCGAACGCCTCCAGATCCACCCCTCGATCGTCCCAGGTCCGGCCGCCGGCGAGCCGGCGACCCGGGCCGGACTTCCGTAGGACGGCTCGTTCGACCGACTACCCTGGCACTCCGTCGAGGTGAGTGCTAACGTCTGGCTTGGCACTCTCACCTTGAGTGTGCCAACAGCTTGCGAGCCGGGTGCGACCCCCGCGACGGCGTACGAGGCAACGCGCAGGCGACACGTGCATGCACCGCATGCACAACCCAATCACCCGCAAGTGTGACCCTGTTGATTGAAAGGGGAGGTCGACACCATGTCGATCAACATCAAGCCTCTCGAGGACCGGATCGTCGTCAAGGCGGTCGAGGCCGAGCAGACCACCGCCTCGGGTCTGGTCATCCCGGACACCGCCAAGGAGAAGCCGCAGGAGGGTGAGGTCCTGGCGATCGGCCCGGGCCGCATCGACGACAACGGCAACCGCGTCCCGCTCGACGTCGCTGTCGGTGACAAGGTCATCTACAGCAAGTACGGCGGCACCGAGGTCAAGTACGCCGGCGAGGAGTACCTCATCCTCTCCGCGCGCGACATCCTCGCGGTTATTGCCTGATTTCCGAGTCGTGAGTGTCAGCGAGGGCCCCGGGCCGCGCTGACACTCACGACTCGATCCGTTTCGAAGGAGAAACAATGCCGAAGATCCTGGAGTTCGACGAGAACGCCCGCCGTGCCCTCGAGCGCGGTGTCGACGCGCTCGCCAACGCCGTCAAGGTGACGCTGGGCCCGAAGGGTCGCTACGTCGTCCTCGACAAGAAGTGGGGCGCCCCGACCATCACGAACGACGGTGTGACCGTCGCGCGTGAGGTCGAGCTGGACGACCCGTTCGAGAACCTCGGTGCGCAGCTGACCAAGGAGGTTGCCACCAAGACCAACGACATCGCCGGTGACGGGACGACGACCGCGACGGTCCTCGCCCAGGCGATGGTCCACGAGGGTCTGCGCGCGGTCGCCGCCGGCGCGAACCCGATGGGCCTCAAGCGCGGCATGGACCAGGCCGCGGCCGCCGTCGGCGACGCGCTGCGCGCCGCCGCCCGCGACGTCGACAGCAAGGAGGACATGGCTGCGGTCGCGACCATCTCCTCCCGCGACAGCCACATCGGCGAGCTGCTCGCCGAGGCCTTCGACAAGGTCGGCAAGGACGGTGTCATCACCGTCGAGGAGTCCAACACCACGGGCACCGAGCTCGAGTTCACCGAGGGGATGCAGTTCGACAAGGGCTACATCTCGCAGTACTTCGTGACCGACCCGGAGCGCATGGAGGCCGTCCTCGACGACCCCTACATCCTGCTCCACCAGGGCAAGATCTCCTCGATCCAGGAGCTGCTGCCCCTGCTCGAGAACGTCATCCAGGCCGGCAAGCCGCTCTTCATCCTCGCCGAGGACGTCGACGGCGAGGCCCTTTCGACCCTGGTCGTCAACAAGATCCGCGGCACGTTCAACGCCGTCGCGGTGAAGAGCCCCGCGTTCGGTGACCGCCGCAAGGCGATCATGCAGGACATCGCGCTCCTCACCGGCGGTCAGGTCGTGGCGCCCGAGGTCGGCCTCAAGCTCGACCAGGTCGGCCTCGAGGTGCTGGGCTCGGCCCGCCGCGTCGTGATCACCAAGGACAACACGACCATCGTCGACGGTGGCGGCGACGCCGCGGCGGTCGAGGGTCGGGTCAAGGAGATCAAGGCCGAGATCGAGAACACCGACTCCGACTGGGACCGCGAGAAGCTCCAGGAGCGCCTCGCCAAGCTCGCCGGCGGCGTCTGCGTGATCAAGGTCGGCGCCCACACCGAGGTGGAGCTGAAGGAGAAGAAGCACCGCATCGAGGACGCCGTCTCCGCGACGCGTGCCGCGATCGAGGAGGGCATCGTCCCCGGCGGTGGCTCCGCGCTGATCCACGCTGTCTCCGTCCTGGAGAAGGACCTCGGTCTCGAGGGCGACGAGGCCGTCGGCGTACGCATCGTGCGCAAGTCGGCCGACGAGCCGCTGCGCTGGATCGCCGAGAACGGTGGCGAGAACGGCTACGTCATCACCACCAAGGTCCGCGACCTGGGTGCGGGACAGGGCTACAACGCCGCCACTGGTGAGTACGGCGACCTGGTCGCCCAGGGCGTCCTCGACCCGGTCAAGGTCACCCGCTCCGCGCTGGTCAACGCCACCTCGATCGCGGGCATGCTGCTCACGACCGAGACCCTGGTCGTCGACAAGCCCGAGGAGGAGGAGCCCGCGGCCGCTGCCGGTCACGGTCACGGTCACGGTCACTGATCGACCGCCTTTCCGCATCGAGTCGGCGTCCATGGACGCCGACTCGATGTCATTTCTCCCGCGAGTCGGCGTCCCTGGACGCCGGCTCGCAGGCATTTCACGCCGGATCCCTGCCCGGTCTTCCCGTGTCCCCTCTCTCTGCGTCTATGATGTCTACTGACTTAGTAGAGAAATAAGGGGAGGTGGCCGGTGACAGCCGACGTGGAAGCCCAGGTGGCGCAGGACGCCACGGCCGGGGACGTCCCCGGTGTGCCATTGGTCCACCGTGCGGGTGACGCGGAGCTGCTCGCGGCTCGACTCGTGCCGCGACGCAAGCCCGGCCAGTGGATCTCGGCGGCGATCGTCCTGGTCGTCGTCGCGCTGGTGATCCGCAGCCTCGTCACCAACCCGCGCTACCAGTGGGACGTGGTGCGCCACTTCTTTCTGCGGCCCTCGATCCTGGAGGGTCTGCTGCTGACCCTGTGGCTGACCGCTGCCGTGCTGGTCGTGAGCTACGTGATCGGGATCGGGCTGGCGGTCATGCGGCTCTCCGGCAACCCCGTCCTCAAGACGGTCAGCTTCGTCTACGTGTGGCTCTTCCGGTCCGTGCCGCCGCTCGTGCAGCTGCTGTTCTGGTTCGAGCTCGCCTCGCTCTACCCGAGGCTGAGCCTCGGCATCCCGGGGGTCAAGACCTTCGCCACGGTCGACACCGCCCACCTCTTCACCGCGCTGCTCGCCGCCTTCGTCGGCCTCACCTTCGACATGGCCGCGTTCTCCTCCGAGATCGTGCGCGGCGGGCTCCTCTCCGTGGAGCCCGGGCAGACCGAGGCCGCCAAGGCGCTGGGGCTCGGCAAGGGGCGGATCTTCCGGCGGATCGTGCTCCCGCAGGCGATGCCCGCGATCATCCCCGCCTCAGGCAACCTGCTCATCGGCCTGCTCAAGGCCACCTCGATCGTGTCGGTGATCGCCGTCCACGACCTGCTCCAGTCGGTCAAGCTGATCTACGCGCAGAACTACCTGATCATCCCGCTGCTGCTGGTCGCGACGATCTGGTACATCGTCCTGACGACGATCCTCTCGATCGGGCAGTACTTCGTGGAGCGGCACTACGCGAGGGGCAAGGGCGGGTCGTCCGGCCGCGGGTTCTGGCAGGTCGCCCGTGGCAACGTGCCGCTCTTCGGTCGCACGCGTCAGGACCTGGCGGGCATCGCATGAGCCTCGCCCCGGCGGCCCCTCCCGACGCCCCGCTCGTCCGCATCCGTGGGCTGCAGAAGCGGTTCGGGTTCCACACCGTCCTCGACGGCATCGACCTCGACGTACGCCGGGGCGAGGTCACCGTCCTGCTCGGTCCCTCCGGCTCCGGCAAGTCCACCCTGCTGCGCTGCATCAACCACCTGGAGAAGCCCGATGCGGGCTTCACCGAGGTCGGCGGCGAGATCATCGGCTACCGCAGGGACAATCGGCGCCTTCGCGAGCTGCCCGACCGCGAGGTGACCCGTCAGCGGTCCCGGATCGGGATGGTCTTCCAGCAGTTCAACCTGTTCCCACACAGGACCGCACTGGAGAACATCCTGGAGGGCCAGCTCGCCGCGGGCGTCCCGCGGAAGGAGGCGGCCGCCCGGGGCAGCGAGCTGCTCGAGCGGGTCGGGCTGGGTGGGCGCGAGTCGTCCTACCCCCGGCAGATGTCGGGTGGCCAGCAGCAGCGGGTCGCCATCGCGCGGGCTCTCGCCGTACGCCCCGAGCTGATGCTCTTCGACGAGCCGACCAGCGCCCTCGACCCGGAGATGGTCGGCGAGGTGCTCGCGGTCATGAAGGACCTCGCCGAGACCGGCATGACGATGATCGTCGTCACCCACGAGATCGGCTTCGCCCGCGAGGTCGCCGACCAGGTCGTCTTCCTCGACGACGGCCGGATCGTCGAGTCCGGCGCGCCCGCCGACGTGCTCACCGCTCCGCGCCACGACCGGGCGCGGGCGTTCCTCTCCGCCGTCCTCTGACCCGGTGGCTCCCGGTCCGCTCCATCAAGCCCCTCGGGCAAGACTGAAAGGAACCCCGTTGAAGAACACAACCCGGCCCTGGCGCACGCGCACGGCCGCACTCGGGATCGCCGTCACGGCGGTCCTCGCGCTCGCCGGTTGCGGCGGCGCGTCCGACACCCTGAGCGCCGCCGACAAGAAGGTCGGGTCCCAGACGTCCGCCTCCGCCGAGGCGGTCCCGACCCAGGACGTCGTCTCCGGGATCCAGGAGGACCCGAAGCTGCACGACCGCCTCCCCGCCGCCATCAGGAGCGGCGGCGTGCTCTCGCTCGGCACGACCGAGGCGACCGGGGAGTCGAGCCTGCCGCACGGCGGCACCGACGCCGCGGGCGACCAGATCGGTCTCGACGTCGACGTGCGCGAGGCGGTCGCGAAGCTGCTGGGCGTGAAGTGGAAGACGGAGTTCGGCAGCTTCGAGACGATCGTGCCGGGCACCCAGAGCGGGAAGTACGACGTCGGCCAGGCCAACTTCGCGGTCACCACCGAGCGGCTCGCGGTCGTCGACTTCGCGACGTACCTCAAGGACGGGCAGTCGTTCGTCACGACCGCGGACAGCGACCTCGACTCGGTCAAGACGCTGACCGACATCTGCGGCCACACCGTGTCCACGACCCCGGGATCGAGCTTCCAGCAGATCCTCGAGGCTGGCGCCGGGGAGTGCAAGAAGGCGGGCAAGCAGCCCTACAAGGTGCAGTACTTCGACGACAACGCGGCGATCCTGCTCGGCCTCCAGAACGGCAAGACCGACCTGTACTTCGGACCCACGCTGAGCCTGAAGTACCTCGTCGACCACCAGCCGAACCTGAAGTACCTCGGCGAGCTCAGCCTCACCGACGTGGGCTTCGTCGTCGCCAAGGGCTCCCCGCTCGCGCCGATCCTGGTCGACGCCGTCAACGAGCTCATCAAGAACGGCGACTACGGCAGGATCTTCGACAAGTGGGGCGTCTCGGACATCCAGATCGACAAGTCCGAGCTCAACCCGAAGCCCGCCTTCTAGCCGCGCCGGGTCCACTCCTCGGCGAGCAGCTCGTAGGAGTGGACCCGGTCGGCGTGGTCGTGAGTGATCGTCGTGACGACGAGCTCGTTGGCGCCGGTGGCCCGCTGCAGGACCTCCAGCTCGTCGGCGACCTGCGCGGGAGTGCCGACGAGCTGGGTGTCGACGCGGTCCTGCACGATCTCGCGGTCGGCGTCGGTCCACGTCCAGCGGCGCGCCTCCTCCGGCGTCGGGAAGGGGATCGCGCCCTCCGCCGTACGGATGCTGCGGACCCAGAGTCCGTAGCCGGTCGCGAGCTCGCGGGCCGTGGCCTCGTCGTCGGCGACGACGACGTCGGCCGAGACGGAGACGTACGGCGCGGGCAGGTCCGCCGAGGGCTCGAACGCGGCCCGGTAGGCACCGACCGCGTCGAGGACCGTGGCGGGGCTGACGTGGTAGTTGGAGGCGAACCGCAGGCCGCGTCGGCCCGCGACCTCGGCGCTCTCGCCGCCGCTGCTGCCGAGGACCCAGACCTGCAGGTCGGCGCCCTCGCCGGGGACCACGTGGGCCTCCTCGCCTTCGGCGGACTTGTAGGTGCCCGCGAGCAGTGCGAGTACGTCGTCGACCTGCTCCGCGTAGGGCTGCGGCTCGGCGCCCGGGAGGCTGAGGAGGGCCTTCTGCAGCGCGAACCGCGGCGAGCCGAGCAGGCCGGCGGGGGAGAAGCGGGGCGGGATGAGCAGGCCCTCCGGCGTACGCCCCACGAACGGATCTCCCGCGGGCGCGCCCGACGGCGGCTTGCCGCCCGAACGACCCAGGCCGAGGTCGAGGCGGCCCGGGTGGAGCGCGTCGAGCAGGCCGAACTCCTCGACGGTCGCGAGGGCGGTGCGGTGGCCCATCTGCACGGCGCCCGAGCCGACCCGGATCGTCGAGGTGGCGGCCGCGAGCAGGCCGAGCACGACCGCGGGCGAGGTGCCCGCGACGCCGGGGTTGAGGTGGTGCTCGGCGACCCAGTAGCGGGCGTAGCCGAGCGACTCGGTGTGCCGGGCGAGGTCGACGCTGTTGCGGAGCGCGTCAGTGGCCGTCGAGCCGGACGAGACCGGGACCAGGTCGAGGACGGAGAGCGGCGGCCGGCTCACGACGCCGCCTCGGTCCGGCCGGCGAGGTTGGAGGCCGCGGCGGGCCGAGGCGCGGCGAGACCGAGGTTGTCGCGCAACGTCGAGCCGTCGTACTCCGTCCGGAAGACCCCGCGCTCCTGCAGGATCGGCACGACCCGGTCGACGAACGGCGCCAGGCCGCCGGGCGTGAAGTGGGGGACGAGGATGTAGCCGTCGGCGGCGTCCGCCTGGACGAACCGGTCGATCGTGTCGGCGACGGTCTCGGGCGAGCCGACGAAGTTCTGCCGGCCGGTGACCTCGACGATGACCTCGCGGGTCGAGAGGCCCTTCTCGGCGGCGATCGCGCGCCAGCGCTCGGCCTGCTCGAGCCGGTCGCCGTGGCTGCGGGCGCTGGCCCGGCCCTTGGCGATGAGGTCGTCGCTCTCGACCGGGTCGACGGTCGGCAACGGACCGTCGGGATCGTGGTCGGAGAAATCGCGGTTCCAGAGCTGCTCGAGGAACTTGATGGCGGTCGCGGGCGACACCTGCGCGAGGCGCACCTCGCGCGCCAGTTCGGCGGCCTCCGCGTCGGTGTCGCCGAGGACGAACGTCGCCGAGGGGAGGATGAGGAGGTCCTCGCGGCGGCGGCCGTGCTGGGCGAGCCGGCCCTTCACGTCGGCGTAGAACGCCCGGCCCTCCTCCAGCTTGCTGTGCCGGGAGAAGATCGCGTCGGCGCTCGACGCCGCGAACTCGCGGCCCGCGTCGGAGTCGCCGGCCTGGAAGATCACCGGGCGGCCCTGCGGGCTCCGAGGCACGTTGAACTGGCCCTCGATGTCGAACTGGCTGTCGTGGTGCTCGAACCGTCCCGGGTCGGGGGTCGCGAGGAACCGGCCCGACTCCTTGTCGGCGAGGATCTCGTCGCCCTGCCAGGTGTCCCAGAGCTCGGTGGCGGTCTGCAGGAACGTCCTCGCGCGCTCGTAGCGCTGGTCCTGCGGGAGGTAGCCCGCGCGCCGGAAGTTCTCGCCGGTGAAGGCGTCCCAGCTGGTGACGACGTTCCAGGCCGCGCGGCCCCCGGAGAGGTGGTCGAGCGACGCGAACTGGCGGGCCACCTCGTAGGGCTCGTTGAACGTCGAGTTGATCGTCCCGGTCAGCCCGAGGTGGTCGGTCACCGCCGCGAGCGCGGCGAGGATCGTGAACGTGTCGGGCCGGCCGACGACGTCGAGGTCGTAGATCCGGCCCGCCTGCTCGCGCAGCCGGAGCCCCTCGGCGAGGAACATGAAGTCGAACCTCCCGCGCTCGGCGATCTGCGCGAACTCCACGAACGAGGAGAACTCGATGTGGCTGCCCGACGCGGGATCGCTCCACACGGTCGTGTTGTTCACCCCGGGGAAGTGTGCGGCGAGGTGGATCTGCTTCTGCTGTCTCTGCGTGCTCATGACGACCTCAGACGGTGGCGTAGCGGTTGGCGGGACGGGGCAGACCGAGGAGACCGCGCAGGGTGTCGGCCTCGTAGCGGTCGTGGAAGAGACCGCGGCGGCGCAGCTCCGGCACCAGCTCGCGGGTGATGCGCCTCAGGTCGTCCGGGAGTACGGCGGGGCGCAGCCGGAAGCCGCTCAGACCGGCGGCGTGCCACTCGGCGAGGAGGTCGGCCAGGCCGGCGGGCGTACCTGCGAAGACGAGGGCGTCCGAGGCGAGGCCGGCGAAGTCCGGGCCCGCGGCGTCGTCGAGCCGCGCGAGCCGGTCCAGGGCCGCCTGCTCGCTGTCGTCGAGGACGACCAGGACGTCGCCGAAGACGTGCACCGTCTCCGCGCTCCTGCCGGCGGCCTCCTGGGCGGCGCGGATCTCGTCGAGGATCGGCCCGATGCCGGCCGTGTCGGCCGGGGTGACGAACCCGAGGTCGGCCGCGCGGCCGACGAGCTCGAAGGGCACCGACTGGTGGGCGAGGGCGGCGACCACCGGCTGACCCTGGGGCGGCCGCGGCGTGATCGAGGGCCCCTTCACCGAGAACCAGCGGCCCTCGAAGTCGATGTAGTGCAGCTTGTCGCGGTCGATGAAGCGGCCGGTCGCGACGTCGCGGATCTCGGCGTCGTCCTCCCAGCTGTCCCACAGCCGGCGCAGCACCTCCACGTAGTCCGCCGCCTCGTCGAAGCTGTCGCGGAGCAGCTGCTGCCCGGCGGGGGTCGCGAGGCCGTCGTACGCCAGCTGGGGGAACTCGCGCCGCCCGAGGAGCGCCGCATCCCGGCGTCGTGGCGCCACCTGCACGCGTACGCCGGCGCGGCCGGTGCTCACGTAGTCGAGTGTCGCGATCGCCTTGCTGAGGTGGAACGGCTCGGTGTGGGTCACGACCGCCGTCGGGATGAGGCCGATTTGGCGCGTGAGCGGGGCGATCCGGGAGGCGACGAGGACGGCGTCGAGGCGGCCGCGGACCCGGTCGGTGCGGCCGTCGGCGACCTGCCCGCTCTGCCCGGTGTGCGCGCTCCGCGCGAGGGGGTCCTCGGTCTGCAGCGAGAGGCTGTCCTCGATCGTGACGAGGTCGACCAGGCCGGCCTCGGCCTCGGCGACCAGGTCCGCCCAGTAGCCCGGGGTCAGGAGCTCCGCCGGCCGGGCGTCGGGCTCCCGCCAGGAGGCCGGGTGCCAGCCGGTCCCGTCGAGCGCGACGGCGAGCCGGAGGCGTGGGTGACGTGGGGGAGGACCGGAGAGCCGGTCGGAGGACGGCGACGGAGCGGTCATGGCAATAAAACTATCAAGTCACTAGATTTAATCCATGAAGTTCCAGGTCCTCGACATCGTCCCCCACCTCACGAACCCGGTCACGGGCCGCGCGATCAGCCCGGATGAGCGGCTCTCGCAGACACTGACCGCCGCGCGCTACGCCGAGGAGCTCGGTTTCGACGCGGTGGCGCTCGGCGAGCGGCACGCCGGTGCGTTCCTCTCCAGCGGCGTGACCGTGCTGCTCGGGGCGGTCGCCGCGACGACCAGCCGGGTCCGCATCGGGACCGGCGTCACGGTGCTCTCGATCCTCGACCCGCTCCGGGTGGCGGAGGACTACGCCACCGTCGACCAGCTCTCCCGCGGTCGGCTCGAGATCGTGATCGGCAAGGGCAACGAACTGCGGCAGTTGCCGATGTTCGGGATCAAGGAGGGCGAGCAGTGGGACGCTCTCGCCGAGAAGTATGCGCTGCTGCGTCGGCTCTGGCGCGAGCAGGACGTCACCTGGGAGGGGAGATTCCGGCCGCCGCTGCAGGAGGTCACGAGCCTGCCCCGCCCGTACGCCGGCGCGCCGCGCGTCTGGCACGGCTCAGCGACCACCCGCACCTCGGCGAGCCTCGCGGCGAAGCATGGTGATCCGCTGTTCAGCGCCAACGCGATCCAGCCGCGCGACAACTACGCGGTCCTCATCGACCACTATCGCCGCGAGTACGCGGAGCAGGGTCACGACCCGCGGTTCGCGTACGTCGGCGCCGGCGCGGGGTTCCTCTACCTCGCCGACACGACGCAGGAGGCGAAGCAGGCCTTCGGGCCGACGTACGAGCAGATGGTCGCCCATCATCTCAGGCCCGGGAACCACACACCGGGCAATGAGATGACCTTCCGCGATATCGACAGCGCCGTCGCCGCGGGGCCAGTGCTGGTCGGCAGCCCGCAGCAGATCGCGGAGAAGATCCTGTGGTGGCACGAGGCGTTCGGTCACGACCTGCAGTCGTTCAGCCTGCCGACCATGATCCCCCACGAGCAGCAGCTCCACATGCTCGAGCGGCTCGCGGCCGAGGTCCTGCCGGTGGTCCGCCGGGCCGCTCCGACGACGTTATGGTCCGACGAGGACCCGTACGGCGCCCGCCCGGCCGTGCACGGGCGCACCGTCGCCGACGCGGCCGCCGAGATCGAGAAGACCCGGACGCTGACGCCCGTTCGCGCGCCCGACCCACACGCGTAACCGGCCGTAACCGGGCTGCAACAGGGCGCGCGCAGACTGTCGCCATGCTGTGGAGAGTGCGTACGACGCTGCCCGACCGTCCGGGCGCGCTGGCGGTCCTCGCGCAGCGCTGCGGCGCGGCCGGGGTCAACATCCTCGCCCTCCAGATCTTCCCCGGCCTCGAGCGGGTCACCGACGAGGTCGTCCTGCGCACGCCTCCGGGCTGGGGCGAGCAGGAGATCGTCGCGCTGCTGGAGTCGTCGGGTGGTGCCGGCGTCGTCGTACAACCGTGCACGGAGGCGGCGCTGACCGACCAGCCGACCCGCTACGTCCGCGCCGCGCGGACCATCCTGGAGCGGCCGATGGCCTTCCCCGAGGTCGTCGCCCGGCTCTTCGACGCCGAGGAGGAGCCGTCCGATCCGAGCGTCGTGCACGACACGCTCGAGATGGTCGTCGGGGACGTGCAGGTCCAGGTCCACCGGCGTGCGCCGTTCACCGATACCGAGCGCGCCCGTGGCGCCGCGCTGGCGGACGTCGTCGACGACGTCCTGCGGCGGAGCCGGGAGTCCGTCGCCCTCGGCGCCCGGCCGCCCGTGCGCCGCCTCGGCGGCGGTACGGCGCCGGAGTACGTCGTCGACGGTGACACCGTCACCGCCGTGCTCGACGGGGTCGCCGTCGGTCTGGCGCAGCTCCGGCCCGCGATGACCGAGGGCGACGCGGAGGTGCGGCCCGTCGTCGTCCGCGTCGACCCGCCCTGGCAGCGTCGCGGCATCGGGACCAGGCTCCTCGTCGACGCGGCCCGGCTCGCCCACGCCCTGGGGGCCGCCGAGGTGCTGCTCACCGCCAGAGCGGACAACCAGGCGATCCTCCCGATGGTGATGGCGACCGGGATGCGCGGCCGCATCCGGATGGCGGCCGACGAGCTCACCGTCCGCATCCCCGTCCGTGACCTCCGGCCGCTGACGAGCTGAGCGTCGTACGCCGTGGGCGAACGCACATCCATCGGCCGCTCGACGTTTCGGAGATGTCCGTGGGGGCGCCGTAACATCTAGTCATGGAGATCGCTGACGTACCTGCGAAGTTCGCCACCCTCGGCCTCACCTATGACGACGTGCTCCTCCTGCCCGGCTATTCGGACCTGGCGCCGTCTGACATCGACACCACCAGCCGGCTGACGCGCGAGATCTCCCTCAAGGTGCCGCTGGTCTCGGCCGCGATGGACACCGTGACCGAGTCGCGGATGGCGATCGCGATGGCCCGACAGGGCGGCATCGGCGTGCTCCACCGCAACCTCTCCATCGAGGATCAGGCCTATCAGGTCGACCTGGTCAAGCGGACTCAGACCGGGATCATCTCCAACCCGGTCACGATCGGCCCTGACGCAACGCTCGAGCAGCTCGACCGGCTCGCTGGCGAGTACCGCATCTCAGGGTTCCCGGTCGTCGACGCCGACAACAGGTTGATCGGCATGATCACCAACCGCGATCTGCGGTTCACGCCCGTCGCCGAGTGGGCCACCACCAAGGTCGACGAGGTGATGACCCCGATGCCGCTGATCACCGGCGACGCCGGCATCAGCCGTGAGGATGCCACCGCGCTGCTGCGTCAGCACAAGCGCGAGCGGCTGCCGCTGGTCGACGAGCAGGGCCGCCTCGCCGGGCTCATCACCGTCAAGGACTTCGTCAAGGGCGAGCAGTTCCCGAACGCCTCCTACGACGCCGACGGCCGTCTTCTGGTCGGCGCGGCGATCGGCTACTTCGGCGACGCCTGGCTGCGGGCCACGACGCTCATCGAGGCCGGAGTCGACGTGCTGGTCGCTGACACCGCGCACGGCAACGTGCAGATGCTCATCGACATGGTCAAGAAGCTCAAGAGCGACCCGGCCACCAAGCACGTCCAGGTCATCGGTGGCAACGTCGCCACCAAGGAGGGCGCCCAGTCCTTCGTCGACGCCGGCGCGGACGCGGTCAAGGTCGGGGTGGGCCCCGGCTCGATCTGCACCACCCGCGTCGTCACCGGCGTCGGCGTCCCACAGATCAGCGCGGTCTACGAGGCTGCGCTGGCCTGCCGGCCCGCCGGCGTACCCGTGATCGCCGACGGCGGCCTCCGCTACTCGGGTGAGATCGGCAAGGCGATCGTCGCCGGTGCCGACACCGTCATGCTCGGCTCGATGCTGGCCGGGACGGCAGAGGCGCCGGGTGACCTGCTCCTCATCAATGGCAAGCAGTTCAAGGCATACCGCGGCATGGGCTCCATGGGCGCCATGTCCTCGCGCGGCAAGAAGTCCTATTCCAAGGACCGCTACTTCCAGGCCGAGGTCACCAGCGACGACATGATCGTTCCCGAGGGCGTCGAGGGCCAGGTGCCTTACAAGGGCTCGCTGGCGACCGTCGCCCACCAGCTCGTCGGTGGCCTGCACCAGACCATGTTCTACGTCGGTGCGCGCACGGCGACCGAGCTGCAGGAGAAGGGCAAGTTCATGCGGATCACCTCGGCCTCGCTGAAGGAGAGCCACCCGCACGACATCCAGGTCACCGTCGAGGCGCCGAACTACCACAGCTGACGCACGACGCATCGAAGCACCACGAACGGCCCGGCTCCCGCCGGGCCGTTCGTCGCTCCGTTCGTTGTTTCGTCTGCCACCACCGCGGGTATGCGTCGGCGGTGAGCTCGGTGGTGCCAGGAGCTGTCGCTCTCCGGCCTGGCGCTGGCCGGTTCGGCACAGGTCTACGAGGACAACGACGCCGACGCCAACGCTCGGATGGACCAGGTCTGGCCGGGGGTGGGGAAGCCGCCGCCGCTGGATGACGAGGCGAGCGGAGGCAAGGTGGAGGATCCCGCGGGGCCGCTCGACGAGGTGCCCGAGTCGGAGGTGATGATCCCGGATCCGGTGCACTGGATCATGGACCAGGCGGGGTGGCTCTCCATCGGCAACGACGTGCTCAAGGTGGCCAGCATCTTCGGCCTCGACCCTGCCGCGCTGCTGACCAAGTCCATCGCCGGCGACTACTCGATGGTCGCGCGGGGAGGGCACGCCGCGGACGCGGTGGCCGAGTTCGAGCGTGAGCACCGGCCGGACCGCGCCCGGCGACCCTGGGCTGCCCGACGCGGCCACCGCCGCGGAGATGGAATCGCCCGAGGTCGACTACTCGGCGATCTCAGCAGTGGCCGGCAACGACCCGGTAACGACCCGGTCCTGGTCCGGCGGCTGCGGGCGGACATCGCGGTGATCGCCCGACGTACCGACGACCCGGGCCTGCGTGACCTGTGCCTGTCCGTGCTGCGTGGCACGCAGAGCGTCCGGCGGGTCTTCGAGCATCCCCCCTTCGCCCGGCTGACGCGGACGAGCGTCGACAACCTCCAGGCCGGCATCGACCGGCTCGATGAGGAGGAGCGGGCGGACCTGCTCGCCGGCATCGGCGTGGATGCGTTGCCGGAGGAGAGGCAGTTCGCGCTGATGGAGGGCCGGCCGTTGCCGGAGGAGTGAGCCGCTACGCGGCGGTGAAGAACACGCGGGTCCCCGCCGGGGCCTCGGCCAGGTCGTCGGCGTTGACGTCGATCCGCGCGCCGCACTCGGTGGCCCGGTGGCGGAGGTCCTGCACGAAGGTGGGGTACCCGACCAGGAAGTAGATCCGGAACGGGCGCTTCCCGGTGGCGGCGACCCAGACCACCAGGCGATGGCGATCGGCGCGCCGGCCCGTCCGCTCGTGATGCACCGCTGTCAGGTCCGACAGCCGCACCCGGACCTGGGTGAAGCGGCTCAGCACGACCAGCTCGTCGTCGGTCACGACGACACGGCGTCGCAGCTCGCTCCACAGTCCCAGCGCGGCGGCGATGGCGATCAGCGGCAGGATCACGATGCCGGCGGTGGCGCCGGAGGCGATCGCCGGGATCGTCAGCAGCAGGCAGAAGAAGGCGAGTACGACGAGTCCGACGACGATCCTGATGCGGAACGCCTCTCTCGGCTTGTACACGACCGGCGCCGAGGGGAGGCCGGCGGCCCGCGGGGTGTTCATCTCCCTGTGCACCCGCACGAGTATGGCATCGGCCTCATCTAGACTTCCCCGGTGACCGAGATCGAGATCGGACGGGCCAAGCGGGCGCGACGCGCCTATTCCTTCGACGACGTGGCGATCGTGCCGAGCCGCCGTACGCGTGACCCCGAAGAGGTCAGCACGGACTGGCAGATCGACGCCTACCGCTTCGACATCCCGGTCCTGGCGGCCCCGATGGACTCGGTGATGTCGCCCGCGACGGCGATCAAGCTGGGTCAGCTCGGCGGTCTCGGCGTCCTCAACCTCGAGGGCCTGTGGACCAGGTACGACGACCCCGAGCCGCTGCTCGAGGAGGTCGCCGGCCTGCGCGGGGTCGAGGGGACCAAGCGGCTGCAGGAGATCTACACCGAGCCGATCAAGGCGGAGCTCATCGCCGAGCGGCTGCGCGAGGTCCGAGAGTCGGGGGTGACCGTCGCCGGGGCGCTGAGCCCGCAGCGGACCAACGAGTTCGCGAAGACGGTGGTCGACGCGGGCGTGGACATGTTCGTCATCCGGGGCACCACCGTGTCCGCCGAGCATGTCTCCTCGCAGGCCGAGCCGCTCAACCTCAAGGAGTTCATCTATGAGCTCGACGTCCCCGTCATCGTCGGCGGCTGCGCCACCTATCAGGCGGCGCTCCACCTGATGCGCACCGGCGCCGCGGGCGTCCTCGTCGGCTTCGGCGGCGGTGCCGCCCACACGACCCGCACCGTCCTCGGCGTGGCGGTGCCGATGGCCTCCGCCGTCGCGGACGTCGCCGCGGCCCGCCGGGACTACCTCGACGAGTCCGGCGGACGCTACGTCCACGTCATCGCCGACGGTGGCGTCGGCCGGTCCGGCGACATCGCGAAGGCGATCGCCTGCGGCGCCGACGCGGTCATGGTCGGCTCGCCGTTCGCGCGCGCGAGCGACGCGCCCGGCCGTGGCTTCCACTGGGGCGCCGAGGCCCACCACGCCGAGTTGCCGCGCGGCCAGCGGGTGGAGTTCGAGGCCGTCGGCACCTTCGAGGAGATCCTCTTCGGCCCCTCCCACGTCGCCGACGGCACGATGAACCTCGTCGGCGCCCTCAAGCGCGCCATGGCCACCACCGGCTACACCGAGCTCAAGGAGTTCCAGCGCATCGAGGTCGTCGTCGGCTGAGCCCGGCCGAGTGGCCGGTTGTAGCCCGTCGAGTTGCGCGTTGTGGTCGGTCGAGTTGTCGGTTGTGCCCGGTCGAGCTGCGGGTTGTGGTCGCTGGCGTCGTACAAACCCACGACTCGACCCTTCCAAACCCACGACTCGGCCCGTCCAAACCGACGACTCGACCCGTCCAAACCGACGACTCGACTCAACGTGGGGCGGCGCCGACGATCCGCAGGGCCATGTCGGCGTACCCGTCGGCGACGTCCTCGGGTGACCAGCGTCCGCCGTCGTCGTACCAGCGCGCGATGTCGATGCCGAGCGAGAGCAGCGCGGTGGCGGCCATCCGCGGACAGGGGACGTCGAAATCACCGGCGGCGGCCCCGGCCTCGACGACCCCGCGGACGAGCCGGTCGATCTCGTGCCGGAGCGCCAAGATCTCGGCGAGGTGCTCGGGACTGAGCGCCGCGAGCTCGTAGTTCACCACCCGCGCATGGGTGTGGCCGCGCGCGTGGTGCACGGCGAAGTCGTGCACGAGGGCGCGTAGTTGCTCGGTGGGGGAGTCGTGGCGCGCGATCGCGTCGCGCACCAGGCGCAGCGTCGCCTCGTGCCCCTGCAGGGACAGCTCGTGGAGGAGCTCCTCCTTGGAGCGGTGGTGCACGTAGAGCGCGGCCGGGCTCATGCCGGCCGTGGTCGCGATGTCGCGCGTCGTCGTGCCGTGGAAGCCCCGCTCGGCGAAGGCTGCGACCGCGGCCTCGCGTAGCCGGCTTCGCGAGCTGTCCGTCGCCATGCCCTTCCCTCCTCGCCCTCGCCGTCCTACAGTGACTGCTGTCACAGCATAAGCAAGCGCTTAGTCAGCAGCCAAGCACGAGGGAGAGCGGATGTCGAGGTTCGAGGGACGTACGGCGATCGTCACCGGCGCGAGTCGCGGGATCGGACTGGGGATCGCCCGGCGGCTCGTCGACGAGGGCGCCAAGGTCGTGATCACCGCCCGGAAGCCGGAGGCGCTGGCGGAGGCGGTCACCGCCCTCGGCGGCCCGGAGCACGCGCTCGGGATCGCCGGCAGGGCCGACGACGTCGACCACCAGGCCGAGGTGATCGGGCGCGCGATCGACACGTTCGGCAGCGCCGACCTGCTCGTCAACAACGCCGGCATCAACCCCATGGCCGGTGGCCTGCTCGACCTCGACCTCGGGGCCGCGCGCAAGACCATCGAGGTCAACTGCCTGGCCGCGATCTCCTGGGTCCAGCAGATCCGGAAGGCCTGGCTCGGCGAGCACGGCGGCGCCATCGTCAACGTCTCGTCGGTCGCCGGCCTCGCGCCCACGCGGCTGCTCGCGATCTACGGTGCCAGCAAGTCGATGCTCAACTACCTCACCCAGGGGCTGGCGCTCGAGCTCGGCCCCGACATCCGGGTCAACGCCGTCCTGCCGGCGGTGGTGAAGACGAAGTTCGCCACCCTGCTCTACGAGGGCAAGGAGGCCGAGGTCGCCGAGGCGTACCCGCTCAAGCGGCTCGGCACGCCGGAGGACATCGCCGGCGTGGTCGCCTTCCTCCTCTCCGAGGACGCCGCCTGGGTGACCGGCCAGCTGCTCACGGTCGACGGCGGCGTCACGCTCGCCGGCGGTGGGGTCTGATGGTGACCTCGCCCCTGACGGCGGGCAGCGGGGTCGTCGTCACCGGGGCCGCGCGCGGGATCGGGAAAGGCCTCGCCGCGAAGCTGACGGCCGAGGGCTGCCGCGTCGTCGTGGCTGACGTCGACGCCACCGAGCTGCAGCGGACGGCCGCGGAGCTCGGCGCCCATCCGGTCGCGAGCGACCTCAGCACACAGGCCGGCGTCGCGGCGCTGGTCCAGGCGGCGGAGGACCACCTCGGCGCGATCGATGCGTGGTATGCCAACGCCGGCATCGACCGGGGTCGCGGTCTCGACGCCTCCGAGGACGACTGGGCGGCGTCGTACGACGTCAACGTGCTCGCCCACGTGCGCACGGCGCGTCTCCTGGTGCCGCGCTGGCTCGCGCGGGCGGAGCAGGAGGAGCACGGCGGGCGGTTCGTCGTCACTGCCTCGGCCGCGGGGCTGCTCACGATGGTGGGCGCCCCGGCCTACTCCGTGACCAAGCATGCGGCGGTCGCCTTCGCGGAGTGGCTCTCGGTGACCTACCGCCACCGCGGCGTTGTCGTCCAGGCGATCTGCCCGCAGGGCGTGCGGACCTCGATGCTCAAGCGCTCGCAGGGCCTGCAGGACCTGCTCAGCCACGACGAGGCGCTCACCCCGGCGCAGGTGGCCGACGTGGTCTGGGAGGCCGCCCAGGACGACCGGTTCCTGATCCTGCCGCACCCGCAGGTCGCGGACTACTACGCCGGCCGGGCGGCCGACCCTGACCGTTGGCTTGCCGGGATGAACCGGATCCAACGTCGACTCGAGGAGCAGGGGGTCCTGTCATGAGGGCGTGGCGTGTCGCCGAGCTGGGGGAGCCGCGGGACGTGATGACACTGGCGGACGTCGAGGATCCGCGGCCGGGGCCCGGTCAGCTCGTCGTCCGGGTCCTCGCCTCGCCGGCCAACTTCCCCGACGTGCTCATGTGCCGCGGGCTCTACCAGGTGCGGCCCGAGCTGCCGTTCACACCGGGTGTGGAGCTGTGCGGCGAGGTCGTCTCCGTCGGCGACGGCGTCACGGACGTCACGCCGGGCGACCGGGTGATCGGCGCCGGCGCCCTGCCGTACGGCGGCTTCGGCGAACTCGCCCTCATGGAGGCCGCGACCACGTTCCCCGCGCCGAGCGGGCTCGACGACGCGCAGGCGTCGTCGCTCTACATCGGCTACCAGACGGGATGGTTCGCGCTCCACCGCCGGGCCGCGCTCCAGCCCGGCGAGACGCTGCTCGTCCATGCGGCGGCGGGCGGTGTTGGCAGCGCGGCGGTCCAGCTCGGCAAGGCTGCCGGCGCGACGGTCGTGGGCGTCGTCGGCGGGTCGGAGAAGGCGAAGGTCGCGGCGGCGTTGGGGGCCGACGTCGTGGTCGACCGCTACACCGACGACTTCGTCGCCGTGGTCAAGGAGATGACCGGCGGTCGTGGCGCCGACGTCGTCTACGACCCGGTCGGCGGCGACACCTATGACCGGTCGACCAAGTGCATCGCCTTCGAGGGCCGGATCCTCGTCATCGGCTTCGCGGGCGGGCGCATCCAGCAGGCGGCGCTCAACCACGCGCTGATCAAGAACTACGCGATCCTCGGCCTGCACTGGGGGCTCTACAACCAGCAGGCGCCGGGGCTGGTGGCGCAGTGCCATCGCGAGCTGGTGAGGCTCGCCGACGAGGGCGCCATCGCGCCGCTGGTGAGCGAGCGGCTGCCGCTGGAGCGGGTCGCCGACGGCGTACAACGCCTCGCCGACGGCACCACCGTCGGCCGGGTCGTCTACGAGGCCTCGGCATGAAGGCGGTCGTCCTCGACTACGGCGGCGTGCTGACCTCACCCGTCGGCGCCTCGATCACGGCCTGGCTCGAGGCCGACGGGATCCGTCCGGAGAGCTTCACCGCCGTCCTCAAGGAGTGGCTGGGCCGCGACGCCGCGCCGGGGACGCCGATCCACCGCCTCGAGCTCGGCGAGCTGAGCATCGCCGAGTTCGACGCTCTGCTGGCCGCACGCCTGCAGACGTACGACGGCGGCCCGGTCGCGGCGCAGGGCGTGCTGTCGCGGCTGTTCGCCGGGCTGCGCCCCGACCCCGCGATGTGGAAGCTCGCCGAGGACCTGTGTGCGGCGGGCCACCGGGTCGCGCTGCTCTCCAACAGCTGGGGCGACACCTACCCGCGTGACCGGCTGACGGCGCTCTTCGACCCGATCGTGATCTCGGCCGAGGTGGGGCTGCGCAAGCCGGACCCGGCGATCTATCGGCTCGTCCTCGAGCGGCTCGGGGTCGACGCCGAGGAGTGCGTGTTCGTCGACGACGCGGAGCCCAATATCGCGGGCGCGCGGGCGATGGGCCTCGAGGCGGTGCTCCACACGGACGCCGCCACCACCCGGGCGGCCCTGGCCACCCTCGTCCCGGAGCTCGGAGGTGTGGCGTGATCGCGCAGGAAGCGACCGAGAGCCTCCCCGGTCTCGACCTCGCCCGGCTCCACCCGTGGCTGGTCGAGCACCTCCCCGAGGTTCGCGCCGCCTCGCCGGCGGGGCTCACCGCGCGCCACATCGCCGGTGGGAAGTCCAACCTCACCTACGAGGTGGGGGACGGCACGGGCACCTGGATCGTCCGGCGTCCACCGCTCGGTCACGTGCTGGCGACGGCGCACGACATGGCCCGGGAGTACACCGTGATGACCGCGCTGCGCGACACCGCTGTGCCGGTGCCGAGGACCTTCGCGCTCTGCCGTGACGAGGAGGTGCTCGGTGCGCCGTTCTATGTGATGGAGCGGGTGGTCGGACGGCCCTACCGGCACGCCAGCGAGCTGGAGCCGCTCGGGCCTGCGCGGACCCGCGGGCTGTGTGAGCAGCTGGTCGACGTCTTGGCCGCGCTCCACGCCGTCGACCCGGCCGAGGTGGGGTTGGGCGACTTCGGTCGCCCGGAGGGGTTCCTCTCCCGTCAGGTCGGCCGCTGGAAGAAGCAGCTCGACGCCTCCCACACCCGTGACCTCCCTGCCGCCGAGGAGCTCCACCGCCGGCTGGCGGCCGCGGTCACGACGGTCGAGGAGGTCGGGTCGGTGCCGGGGATCGTCCACGGTGACTACCGGCTCGACAACGTCCTCACCGACACCGACACCGACACCGACGACGGCGAGGACCGGATCCGGGCGGTCGTCGACTGGGAGATGGCCACGCTCGGCGACCCCGTCACCGACCTCGCCGTCCTCATCACCTATCAGCGGATGGCCGACTGGGCCGCCGATGGGACCGTCACCGACGTGAGCCGGGCTCCGGGCTGGCTCTCCGAGGACGAGCTCCTCGGGCGCTACGACGCGGCCAGCCACCGCGACCTCACCCACTTCGGGTTCTACCTCGGGCTCGCGGCCTTCAAGCTCGCCGCGATCCTCGAGGGCATCCACTACCGCTACCTGCAGGGCCAGACCGTCGGGCCCGGCTTCGACACCGTCGGCGACGCGATCCACCCGCTGCTGGACGCCGGCCTCACCGCACTAGGAGAGAGAGCCTGATGGACTTCGCACATGACGCCCGCACCGAGGAGCTCCGGGCGGACCTGCTCGACTTCATGACGTCGTACGTCGAACCGGCGGAGCCGGTCTTCGACGAGCAGCTGGCCGCACAACCGGACCCGTGGGCCTGGGACACCGTGCCGGTGCTCCAGGAGCTGCGGGCCGAGGCCCGCAGCCGGGGACTGTGGAACCTCTTCCTGCCGGGGGAGGCAGGCGCGGGGCTGACCAACCTGCAGTACGCCCCACTCGCCGAGCTCACCGGCCGCAGCCACCTTGCGCCCGCCGCGCTCAACTGCGCGGCGCCCGACACCGGCAACATGGAGGTGCTGGCGCAGTTCGGGACCGAGGTACAGAAGAAGGAGTGGCTCGAGCCGCTCCTCGACGGCCGGATCCGGTCCTCGTTCGCGATGACCGAGCCCGACGTGGCCTCCTCGGACGCGACCAATATCGCGACCCGGATCGAGCGCGACGGCGACTCCTACGTGATCAACGGCCGCAAGTGGTGGATCACCGGGGCGATGAACCCCAACGCGACGATCCTCATCGTCATGGGCAAGACCGACCCCGACGCCGAGCGCCACCGGCAGCAGTCGATGATCCTGGTCCCGCGTGACACCCCGGGGCTGGAGGTCAAGCGCGGGATGGAGGTCTTCGGCTATGACGACCACGACCACGGCGGTCACGCCGAGCTGGCCTTCCACGACGTGCGCGTGCCGGTGGCGAACCTGATCGGCGAGGAGGGGGCCGGGTTCGCGATCGCGCAGGCGCGGCTGGGTCCTGGCCGGATCCACCACTGCATGCGGTCGATCGGTCTCGCGGAGAAGGCGGTCGAGCTGATGTGCGAGCGGGTCGAGGGTCGGGTGGCGTTCGGCCGGCCGCTCGCGGAGCAAGGCGTGGTCCGGGACTGGATCGCGGAGTCGCGGGTCCGGATCGAGCAGCTGCGGCTGCTGGTGCTCAAGACCGCGTGGCTGATGGACACGGTCGGCAACAAGGGCGCCCACACCGAGATCCAGGCGATCAAGATCGCGACGCCGGCCACGGTGCAGTGGATCCTCGACAAGGCCATCCAGGCGCACGGTGCCGGCGGGCTCTCGCAGGACTTCCCGCTGGCCCGGGCGTACGCCGGCATCCGGACGCTCCGGTTCGCCGACGGCCCCGACGAGGTGCACAAGAACGCGCTGGCCCGCGCCGAGCTGCGCCGCCAGGCCGCACGCCGGGAGGGACCCCGATGAACCACCCCACTCGATTCTCGGCCTCCCCCGCTCCGCTCCTCCGCCCGACAATCGATCGGGGACCCCGATGAGCCACCCCACTCGATTCTCGGCCTTCCCCGCTCCGCTCCTCCGCCCGACCATCGAGCGGGGACCCCGATGACTCCCGACGAGCTGCGGGAGCGCGTGGCGGCGTTCCTCGCCGAGCACGACCCGGCCACCACCGACCGGTCCGCGTTCCTGCACGCGCGCTACCGCGCCGGCCTCGCCTGGGTCTCCTTCCCCGAGGGGTACGGCGGCCTCGGCCTGCCCCGGGCGCTGCAGCCGCTGGTCGACGGGCTGTTCGCCGCCGCCGGGGCGCCCGACAACAACCCTCGGCGCAACGGCATCGGGCTCGGCATGGCCGCGCCCACGATCCTCGCGTTCGGCACCGAGGAGCAGAGGCAGCGCTACCTCGAGCCGCTGTGGTGCGGTGAGGAGATCTGGTGCCAGCTCTTCAGCGAGCCGGGCGCCGGCTCCGACCTTGCGGGTCTGGCGACGCGTGCGGTCCGCGACGCCGAGGGCTGGGTCGTCAACGGACAGAAGGTCTGGACGTCGGGCGCGCACAACGCGGACTTCGCGATCCTGGTGGCGCGCACCGACCCGGACGTCCCCAAGCATCGCGGACTCACCTACTTCCTGTGCGACATGCACGCCCCGGGCGTCGACGTACGCCCGCTACGGCAGATCACCGGCGAGGCGGAGTTCAACGAGGTCTTCCTGACCGACGTACGCATCCCCGACGGCCAGCGCCTCGGCGAGGTGGGGGACGGGTGGCGGGTCGCCAACGCGACGCTCAACAACGAACGAGTGGCGATCGGCGGCCACGCCCAGCCGCGTGAGGGCGGCATGGTCGGGCTCGTCGCCCAGTCGTGGCGGGAGCGGCCCGAGGCCCACACGCCCGAGCTGCACGACCGGCTGATGCGGCTCTGGGTCGAGGCCGAGGTCGCCCGGCTCACCGGCCAGCGGCTGCGCCAGAAGCTGGCGGTGGGGCAGCCGGGTCCCGAGGGCTCGGCCATGAAGCTCACCTTCGCCCGGATCAACCAGGAGCTGACCGGCCTCGACCTCGAGATCCGGGGTGCCGACGGGCTGCGCTACGAGTCCGAGCCGGGCTGGACGATGCGGCGACCCGAGCAGGTCGACATGACCGGTCGCGACGCCGTCTACCGCTACCTGCGCGCCAAGGGGAACTCCATCGAGGGCGGCACCTCCGAGATCCTCCGCAACATCGTCGCCGAGCGCGTCCTCGGCCTGCCCAGTGAGCCGCGCGTCGACAAGGACGTGCCGTGGAAGGAGATCCCGCGATGACCGCGACCCACGCGCGCGACGACGTCGAGCTGCGCGACACCGAGCTGGAGCAGGACCTGCGCACCACCGTCCGCGACTTCCTCGCCGACCGCTGCGAGCCGGGCGCCGTGGCGGCGCTCTACGACGGTGACCGCTCGGCCGTCGCCGGCCTGTGGAAGGGGCTCGCCGGCGACCTCGGTCTCGCCGGGCTGCTCGTCCCCGAGGAGTACGGCGGCGCCGGGGCCTCCGCCCGCGAGGCGGCCGTGGTGCTCGAGGAGCTGGGGCGCTCCGTCGCCCCGGTGCCGTTCCTCACCAGCAGCGTCATCGCGACGACCACCCTTCTCGCCGGGCCGACCGACGCCGGTCGGGAGCTGCTCACCGGGCTCGCGACGGGGGAGCGGACCGCGGCGCTCGCGCTGCCGCTGACGGCCGCGGTCGGCGACGACCTGACCGACGCGTCAGTCAGGTCGCCGGTCGTCTCCGTCGCCGGGGCGATCGAGGCCGACGTCCTGCTGGTCCCGGCCGTGGCCGAGGGCGGTCTCGAGCTTCGGGCCGTCCCGGCGAGCGCGGTGACCGTCACCCCGGTCGTCTCGCTCGACATGAGCCGCCAGCTCGCCGACGTGACCGTGGACGCGCCGGCGGCGGCCGACGCCCCGGTCGTCGTCGGTGCGCCCGCCGCCCTCGATGCGATACGCCAAGGACTGATGGCCGGCACCGCGCTGCTCGCCGCCGAGCAGGTCGGCGTGGCGCAGTGGTGCCTCGCCCAGACGGTCGCCTACCTCAAGCAGCGGCGCCAGTTCGGCCGGATCGTCGGCGGCTTCCAGGCGCTCAAGCACCGGCTGGCCGACCTCTACACCAGCGTGGAGGGTGCCTCGGCCGCGGCGACCTACGCCGCCGCCGTACTCGCCGCCGAGGGCCCGGCGACCCAGGAGGCCGAGATCGCCGCCCGTGTCGCCGCGGCCTGGTGCGGCGACGTCGCAGTGACCGCCGGCGAGGAGGCGGTCCAGCTCCATGGCGGCATCGGGATGACCTGGGAGCATCCCACCCACCTCTACCTCAAGCGTGCGAAGGCGGACCAGCTCGCCCTGGGCCTCCCCGGTGCCCACCGGGCCCGGCTGGGGGATCTGGTGGATCTGACCGTGTGAGTGGCTGACCGGGCGTCCTGCGCTCGGCCCGGACGAGCTCGGCGCAGGCTCAGCGGTCGAGTGCCATGAGGCCGAGCTGCAGCAGCAGCCGGTCCTCGGGGTCGTCCAGGCGACGCCCGGTCAGCGACTGCAGCTGCCGCATGCGGTACATCACCGTGTTGCGGTGGCAGAACAGGTCCTGCGCGGCGTGGGTGGGCGAGCCGTGGTGGGCGAGGAGGGCCCGCAGCGTCTCGACGAGCACCTCCGCCTGGTGGTTGGGCTGGGCGAGGACCGGACCGAGGGTCCGGCGCACGAGGAGCGCGGTCACGGCCGGGCTGGCGGTGAGCAGCACGCGTGGCAGCCGGTCCTCGACGTCGGAGACCTCGGTGCGTCCCCGCGGGATCGTCTCCACCGTGTGGCACGCGAGCTGGAAGGCCGTGCAGAAACCCGCCAGGCCGGTGGAGGCGGCGACGCCGACCCGACCCGAGGAGCATTGGGCGAGCAGCGCGACGACGTCACGGACCGGGTGGCTGCCGAGTCGGACCAGGCCGAAGTGCAGGTCGCCGCGGACCTGCCAGTACGACGTCAGCCCGGCCTCCTCGAGCCGGTCGTCGGGGTTGCGCAGGGGGCTGTCCCGGTCGCCGTCGAAGGCGGCGACGACGCAGGCGAGCGGCTCGTCGGCGGCGACGCCGAGCACCTCCTGCACCTCGGCCGCGAAGGCGGGATCGCTGCCGCGGCCCTCGACGAGGCCGTCCAGGAGCCGTCCCTGCAGCTGCAGGTCGCGGCGCTGCAGCAGCGCGCTCTCCTTGCGGTAGGCCGCCGACATCACGGAGTTCTGGACGTCGAGGTTGGACCAGATCCGGCGGCCCGCGACCAGGACGACGTACTCGTCGAGCTCGGAGCCGGGCTCGCGCTGGCGGTGCACGAGCGCCTCCCAGAGCACGCGGGTACCCATCGTGTAGGCGTTGAGGACGAGCTCGAGCGGCACACCCTGGCGGGCGCGGCGCCGGCCGGTCTCCCGCCAGAGCTCCTGCGCGTCGTCCGCCGTCGCCATCCCGGCCATGGCGCGCAAACCCAGTCGGACGTGCTCGCGCGTGCTCTGCCGCAGGTCGGCCTGGATCTGGGGCCCCGCGGTGTCGTACCACTCCCGCTCTCGCTCGAGCAGCGTCAGGGTGATGTCGTCGGCGATCGCGTCGGCGCGGGGGACGAGGCCGGCCCAGGCGCGCTCGACCTGACGCCGGAGTGCCTCCCCCGACGCCGATGTGTCCTGGGTCACACGCACGCAGGCACCTTCGCACGAGCGCACAGTCCTGCCAAGAGGCCTCGGCGGACCGCCGCGGGGAACCGGACGGGGAGCCCGAACAGGATTGGGCGCTCCGCCCATGTCCGGTGCTGTGCTCAGCGACCAAAGTGATCCCCGTCACATCACGGGAGAGGGATGCCGATGGCCGACGACGCTGCCCCCCTGCGGCCGGGTGCCGCACCGCTCTTCTCGGTCCAAGACGTGTCCGTGCGGTTCGGTGGGGTCCACGCTCTCTCCGGGGTGTCGCTGGAGGTCGCGCCCCACGAGGTGCTGGGCGTGATCGGCCCGAACGGCGCCGGCAAGACGACCCTCTTCAACGTGCTCTGCGGGTTCGTCGTGCCGCAGCAGGGCGAGCTGTCCTGGGAGGGCCGTCGACTGCCGCGGGTGCGTCCCTCCCGCCTCGCCCGGCACGGCATCGCGCGGACCCTGCAGGGTCTCGGCCTCTTCGACCGGATGAGCGTGCTGGAGAACGTCGTCGTGGGCGCTGAGGTGCACGCCCGCTCCGGCTTCTGGGCGGGGCTCGCGGGACTCGGCAGCCGCGACGAGGCCAGACTCACCGAGCGGGCGCGGGCGACGCTGGCCAGGCTCGGCATCGAGGAGTACGCCGACCGGCTGCCGCCCAGCCTGCCCTACGCGATCCGGAAGAAGGCCGCCCTCGCCCGGGCACTGGTGGCGGAGCCCCGGCTCCTGCTGCTCGACGAGCCGGCGAGCGGGCTCTCGCGCGAGGAGATGGACGAGCTCGGGGCGCTCATCCGCGAGCTGACCGAGTCCACGGCCACCATGCTCGTCGAGCACCACATGGATCTGGTGATGACCGTGTGCGACCGGGTGATGGTGCTCGACTTCGGGCGGGTCATCGCGAGCGGGACGCCCGCCCAGGTCCAGGACGACCCGGCGGTCCTCGCGGCCTACCTCGGCAACGCCGTCGACCATGCGCAGGTGGAGCACTCCGCCGGGACCGCGACGGAGGTGCGTTGATGCTGGCCGTGGACGACCTCGTCACCCGCTACGGCGCGGTGACCGCGCTCGACGGCATCAGCCTGGAGGCGCCCGAGGGGCAGGTGACCGCCGTGCTCGGGGCCAACGGCGCCGGCAAGACCACGCTGCTGCGGACCATCTCCGGGCTGGTCCGGCCGCAGCAGGGTCGGGTCCTGCTCGACGGCACGGACCTCAGCAGGACGCCGCCGGAGAAGATGACCAGCCTCGGCATCGCGCACGTCCCGGAAGGGCGCGGCGTCATCGCCGAGCTCTCCGTGGCGGAGAACCTCCGTCTCGGCGGGCTCCACCGCCGCGCCGGGGCCGAGGCGGTGGACCTCGACCGGGTCTTCGCGTTGTTCCCGGTCCTCAAGGAGCGTCGCACCGCGACCGCCCACGTCCTCTCGGGCGGGGAGCGGCAGATGCTCGTCATCGGTCGCGCGCTGATGGCGGCGCCCCGCATCCTGCTCCTCGACGAGCCGTCGTTGGGCCTCGCGCCCCGGGTCGTCGCGCAGATCCTGGCGCTGCTGCGCAACCTCGTCGAGAGCGAGGGCCTCACGGTCCTGCTCGTCGAGCAGAACGCGGCCAGCGCCCTCTCGATCGCCGACCGCGGTGTCGTGCTCAACCTCGGCAGCGTCGTCGCCAGCGGCGCCGCCGAGAGGCTCGCCGCCGACGAGAAGCTCCGTCACGCCTACCTGGGGTTCTAAAGGAGGGACCGTGCAACAGTTCTTCACCACGCTCCTTGCGGGCCTGACGCTGGGCGCCGTCTACGCCGCCTTCGCGCTGGCGCTCTGCCTGATCTGGCGCTCCACGCGGGTGGTCAACTTCGCGCAGGCGCCGATGGCGATGGTCACGACCTACGTCGCGCTCGAGGTCATCGACCACACCGGCAGCTACTGGTTCGGCTTCGCCGTCGCGCTGCTCGCCGGGCTCGTCCTCGGCGCGGTGGTCGAGCGTGGCTTGGTCCGGTTCGTGGAGGGCAAGTCCGACCTCAACGTCGTCATCCTGACGCTCGGCCTCTTCGTCGTCCTGCACTCGCTGGCGGCGATCGTGTTCGGACAGGACTACAAGTCGTTCCCGGCGCCGTTCGGGCTGCGCGGCCTCCACGTCGCCGGCCACGACATCGCGATCACGGGCTTCGGGATCTTCACACTGATCGCCGTCGCGGTCGTCTTCGGGCTCCTCGTGGCGCTCTTCCGCTTCACCGACCTCGGGCTCAAGATGCGGGCCTCGGCGTTCAGTCCCGAGGTGGCGCGGCTCCTCGGCGTACGCGTCGGGAAGATGCTCACCCTCGGCTGGGCGCTCGCCGCGGTGGTCGGCTCCCTGGCCGGGCTGCTCGTCGCCGGCGGCAACCTGGTCTTCCCGCAGTTCATGGACTCGGTCGTCGTCTACGGCTTCGTGGCCGCGGTCCTCGGCGGCCTGGACAGCCCTGCGGGATCGGTCGTCGGCGGCCTGGTCCTCGGCCTCGCACTGAGCTTCGTGAGCGGGTACGCCGCGTCCGACCTCGTCCCGATCACCGCGCTCGGGATCCTCGTGCTCGTGCTGCTGGTGCGGCCGGGCGGTCTCTTCTCCCATGTCGCCGAACGGAGGGTCTGAGATGGCAGCCATCACGCGGGTGTGGCGGATCCCGCTGGTCCGCCACGGCGTCCTCGGACTCCTGGCTCTGGTGGTCATGATCTTCGTGCTGAGCCAGCTCAGCCCGTTCCGCAACGCCCAGATGGCGACGATGGCCTACCTCGCGATCGCCGCAGGCGGCCTCACCGTCCTCACGGGTCTCTCCGGGCAGCTCTCGCTCGGCCACGGAGCGTTCCTCGCCGTCGGTGCCTACACGTCGGCGTACCTCCTCAAGGACGGTGACCCGCCGTTCCCGCTCGTGGTCGTCATGCTCGTCTCGGTGGTGATCACGGTCGTCGTCGGCGCCGTCGTCGGGGTCGCAGCCGCGCGGCTCAAGGGCCCGTACGTCGCCGGCGCGACCCTCGCGCTCGCGGTGGCCGTCCCCGCGCTGGTGAGGTACGCCGGCGGTCTCGGCCAGGAACAGGGGCTCCACGTCGTGGTCCCCGACGTGCCGCGCTGGTTCGACGACACCATCTGGCAGATCACCGGCGTCGACGTCGACCCGACGAGCTACGTCGCCTACCTCGGCTGGATCGCGCTCATCGTCAGCTACGTCCTGCTGGCGAACCTCATGCGCAGCCGCACCGGCCGCAACTGGCGCGCGCTGCGCGACAACGACGTCGCCGCCGAGATCGCCGGCATCACGCTGGGTCGGTCGCGGGTCCTCGCCTTCGTCGTGAGTACGGCGGCGGCCGGCCTGGCCGGGGCCGTGATGGCGCTCGCGGTGCGGGTCGCGGCGCCGAGCGGCTTCCCGGTCGATCTCTCGCTGACGCTGATCAGCGCGGTCGTGCTGGGCGGGCTCGGCAGCCTCACCGGTGCCCTGCTGGGGGCGGCGTTGCTGACCTTCCTGCCTCAGGCCGTCACCAGCTGGGGCACGTCAGCGGGCCTCTCCGACGTCCAGGCCGCGGAGCTCGCGCCCGTCGTCTACGGCCTCATCATGATGGCCGTCATCCTGCTCGCGCCCGCCGGCGTGGTGGGCAGCCTCCGTCAGCTCTGGCAACGCCGACGAGGCCTCGTCTGAACCCTCGTCGCCTCGCTGCCCGCGACTCCCTCGTCGTACACCTCGCACCACCCGAGAAGGAGACCGACACATGACACGCACGACACGCAGGGGACACCGGCTCCGCGGCTCGGCAGGGGCCGTGGCGCTGCTGCTCGTCGGGGCGCTCGCGCTGGCGGGCTGCGGCCGCGACCAGAGCAGCCGCGACGAAGGAAGTGCGGGCGACTCCACCGGGGTCACCGACACCTCCATCAAGATCGGCGCGACCTACCCGCTCACCGGGGTGGCGGCGCCCGGCTACAGCGAGATCCCCAAGGGGGTGAAGGCGTACTTCGACTACGTCAACGACCACGGCGGCGTCTACGACCGCAAGATCGACTACGTCGTGAAGGACGACGCCTACAACCCGACCACGACGAGCTCGGTCACCAACGAGCTCGTGCTCAAGGACCAGGTGTTCGCCGTGATGGGGGCGCTCGGCACGCCGACCCACGAGGCGGTCGTCGACTTCCTCAACTCCAGCAAGGTGCCCGACGTCTTCGTCTCGAGCGGCTCGGTGACGTGGGGCGACGATCCGACGAAGCACCCCTGGACCTTCGGCTGGCAGACGGACTACGAGTCCGAGGGCAAGATCATCGGCAAGTGGATCGCGGACAACATGCCGCACGCCAAGGTCGGTCTCTTCCTGCAGAACGACGACTTCGGCGCCTCGGGCGAGAAGGGGCTGCGGCAGTACATCGACAAGCAGATCGTGGCCGTGTCGAAGTACACCCCCGGCGGGACCGACGTGACGCCGCAGATCGCCGCGCTCAAGGCGAAGAAGGCCGACCTCGTCGTGGGCTTCAACGTGCCGTCCTACACCGCGCTCTCGCAGCTGGTCGCGATGAAGCTGAACTACCAGCCGCAGTGGTTCTACTCCAACGTGGGCAGCGACGCGACGCTCGTCGGCTCTCTGCTGGCGAACTTCTCCAAGGGGCAGGTCAAGAACGGCGCGGCGCTGCTCAACGGCGTCATGACCACCGCCTACCTGCCCACGGTCGACATGACCGACGACCCGTGGATCCAGCTGTTCGAGAAGGTCTGGAAGGCCAATGGCGTCAAGGGGCCGCTGAGCAACTACGAGGTCTACGGCATGGCGCAGGCCTACACGTTCGTCCAGGCGCTGCAGGCGGCCGGCAAGGACCTCACCCGTGAGGGGCTCGTCAAGGTGCTCGAGGAGCAGGGCGGGAGCCTCACCGGGCCCGTGTATGCGCCGTACCGCTTCAGCGCCGACAGCCATCTCGGCACCTCGGGCATGAAGGTGGTCAAGCTGGAGGGCGGCAAGGTCCAGCAGGTCACCGGCGTCGAGACCACCGACATCGGCGATGCTGCCATCACCAACGCCGACCAGGAGGAGGCGACGCCGCCGGCCGACGGCATCCCGCCGGCCAAGTAGCGACACTCCGCCGGTCGAGTCGAGCCCGGACACGGCGGGGCCGGCGCGAGACCCCCACCTCGCCTCCGCAGGAGGTCCGATGGTGGGGGTCTCGACCCCACGGGCCGGCGCCTGTGGGGTCTCGCCGTGGCCACTACGCTCGAGGGCATGACCGTGGGGATGGGTGACGCGCTGGTCTCGACCTGGGTGAGCGGGCTCGACGGCCCACCCATGCACGCACAGAACGTCAACCAGCAGCACGACGCCGCGAGCCTGGTGAAGCTCCCGGTCGCGATGGCGGCCTACCGCCTCCTCGACCGTGGCGAGCTCGACCTCGACGAGCAGGTCGCCGTGCACGACGAGTTCGCGTCCGTCGTCGACGGCGCGCGCTTCACGATGAGCGCCGCGGACGACCAGGACCCGGAGACGTGGGAGGCGATCGGCGGCTCGCTCCCGCTCCATGATCTCGTACGACGGTCGCTGACCCGGTCGGGCAACCTGGCCGCCAACCTCGTCCTCGAGCGGGTCGGGCTCGCCGAGGTCGCGGCGGTCCTCGCCGATGCCCACTGCTCGCCCATGACGGAGGTGACCCGGTGGATCGGGGACGCTCCGGCG
Source organism: Nocardioides eburneus (assembly GCF_040838215.1). NCBI lineage: Bacteria > Bacillati > Actinomycetota > Actinomycetes > Propionibacteriales > Nocardioidaceae > Nocardioides > Nocardioides eburneus. Next base: position 35,678 of record NZ_JBFPJR010000016.1, read on the forward strand.
CGCGACGCGGGACGCACCAACCTCGTGACCGCCCACGACATGGGCCGCCTGCTCGCCGGCCTCGCCGGTGGGCGGCTGGCCTCGCCGGCGTCGAGCGCGGCGCTGGAGGAGATCCTGCGCGACCAGGTCTACCGCGACGCGATCCCGGCGGGGCTGCCGGGTGACGTGTCGGTCGGCAACAAGACGGCCTGGATCGACGGGGTCCGCCACGACGTCGCGATCGCCCGCCCGGAGGGCCGCGACCCGGTCGTCATCGCCATCTTGACGACCGGGCTCGACGACGAGGAGTCGGAGTGGCGGATCAGCGAGCTGGCGCGCTTCCTGTGGGACACCCTGCCGGCGTGATCACCGGCCTCCGCACGCGCGTTGTCCGGGTCCCGCTGCGGGCGCCGTTCATCACCGCGCAGCGGCGCACGGACGCCGTGGAGACGCTCGTCGTCGAGCTGAGCGACGAGGACGGCGTCACCGGCTGGGGCGAGGCACCGCAGGTCTGGCGGGTCACCGGGGACTCCCTGGCCGGCTCCCGTGCCTGTCTCGAGGGGCCGCTGCGCGAGGTGCTGGTGGGCGCGCCCGTCGACCCGCGGGAGACCGCTCCGCGGGTGCAGCGCGCGGTGGTCGCCAACCATGCCGCCAAGATGGCGGCCGACATCGCGCTCCACGACCTCGCCGCGCGGCGTACGGGTCGGACGCTCGCCGAGCATCTCGCGAGCCTCGTCGGGGCGACCGCCACCACCGGCCCGGTCCGCACCGACGTGACGCTCTCCGCCGGTGAGCCCGCCGACCTGGCCGAGGCGGCGGTCGCCCGGGCCCGGGAAGGCTTCACGACGCTCAAGGTCAAGGTCGGGACCGACGCCGGCACCGACGTGGACCGTGTGCTCGCCGTGCGCGCCGCGGTCGGGCCCGACGTCGTGCTCCGCCTCGACGCCAACCAGGGCTGGGACGCGCGCGAGGCCGTGCGCGTGATCGGCGAGCTCGAGGATGCCGGTGCCGGTCTCGAGCTGGTCGAGCAGCCGGTCGCCCGGCGCGATCTCGCCGGCCTCGCCCACGTCCGCCGCCACGTCGCGACGCCGGTGATGGCCGACGAGTCGGTGTTCGACCTCGACGACCTCGTCGAGGTCATCCGCACGGGCGCCGCCGACTGTGTCAACGTCAAGCTGGCCAAGTGTGGCGGCCTGACGCCGGCGCTGGAGATGCTCGAGGTCGCTGGGCGCCACGGGCTGGGCCGCATGGTCGGCTGCATGATGGAGTCCCATCTCGGCGTCGGCGCGGGCGCCGCGCTCGTCGCCGCGCTGGGACTTCCGGGCGCCCACGACCTCGACGCCGGCTGGTGGGCACGCTCCTCGCCGTACGTCGGCGGAGTGGTGTACGACGGCGCGCGGATCGCGCTCCCGGACGAGCCGGGCCTCGCGATCACCGGACTGGTGGCGCGATGACATTCACGGTCAGCGCGGTCAGCGACGTGCGTGCCGAGCCCGACGACGCCGCCGAGCTGGTCACCCAGCTGCTCCCCGCTGAGTCGGTCGAGCGCCTCGCGCAGGTAGGGGAGTGGAGCCGGATCGTGGCGCCCGCCCAGCCGTCGGCGCGCGACGAGCGGGGCTATCCCGGCTGGGTCCGCACCGCCGCTCTCACCCGAGGTGACACCCAGCGTGCGCTCGGGCGCACCCTCGGCGTCGCCTCGCTCGTCGACGAGGCGCGGCGCTATCTCGGCACGCCCTATCTGTGGGGAGGGACGACGGCCGCCGGCATCGACTGCTCCGGCCTGACCCACGTCAGCGCCCGCGCGCTCGGACGCACCATCCCGCGTGACGCGCGGGACCAGGCCCGCGCGCTCGCGCCGGTCGACCTCGCCGACGTGCGCGCGGGCGACCTCTACTTCTTCGCCGCCAGCGACGGCCGGGTCACCCATGTCGCGATTGCGACCGGCCCGCTCGGCCCCGACGGCAGCCGGCCGATGATCCACGCCTCCGACGCCGACGGCCAGCACGCCGTCGTGGAGGAGCCGATGAGCGACGTACGCCGCGCTGCCCTCGTGGCGGCCGCACGGCTGACCGGTGTCCTGGCGGATGAGGTTTGAACCACGGGTGCGGCGGCGAGAGTCCCGTCATGACGAATCCGGTGATGACATGTCCGACGTGTGGCCCCCAGGAGTTCCGCCCGGGTTTCATCGACGACGTGGCCGTCGACCGCGGTGCCGTCCGTTGGGTCGCGGGGCCGATGCAGGTCTCGCCGCTGGGACGGTCGGCGAGCCTGACGCGCGAGCAGCGCCCCGTGCTCGCCTACGCCTGCGGGAAGTGTGGCCGGCTCGAGCTCTATGTCGGCTCGGCGCCCGACAGGCGGGTCTGACGTCCGCGGTGGCGTGGACCCCTTTGGCAGGATGAGGGCATGACCCACGCCGGGGTGCTGAGCCCGACGACCCGTGACCATGCGATCGCGGCCATGACGGGAGCCGCGGGGGAGGCCGAGCTCGACGTGCTCGTGGTCGGCGGCGGGGTGACGGGCGCCGGGGTCGCGCTCGACGCGGTCACGCGGGGTCTCGCGACCGGGCTGCTGGAGCAGCGCGACCTCGCCTCCGGCACGTCCTCGCGCTCTTCCAAGCTCATTCACGGCGGGCTGCGCTACCTCGAGATGATGGACTTCGCCCTCGTCCGGGAGGCCCTGCAGGAGCGTGGCCTGCTCCTCACCCGGCTCGCGCCGCACCTGGTGCGTCCGGTGCCGTTCCTCTATCCGTTGACCCACCCCGTCTGGGAGCGGGGGTACGTCGGCAGCGGGCTGCTCCTCTATGACGCGATGGCGTCGTTCGGACCGCTGTCGGGACTCGGCGGCTCCGGTCTGCCGCGTCACCGTCACCTCACCCGGCGCCGGGTGGCGCGGATCGCTCCCGACTTCCGGACCGACACGATCACCGGCGCGATCCACTATCACGACGCCCAGGTCGACGACGCCCGCCTCGTCCTCACGATCGCCCGGACCGCCGCGAGCCACGGCGCCCAGGTTGCGACCCGGGTCCGCGTGACGGGGTTCCTGCGCGAGGGCGAGCGGGTGGTCGGCGTACGCGCTCGGGACCTGGAGCACGGGCAGGACCTCGAGATCCGCGCCCGCGTCGTCGTCAACGCGGCCGGCGTGTGGACCGACGAGATCCAGGAGATGGTCGGGGGCCGTGGCGCGCTCCACGTGCAGGCGAGCAAGGGCATCCACCTCGTCGTCCCGCGCGACCGGATCCGCTCGGAGTCCGGCTTCATCGTCCGCACCGAGAAGTCGGTGCTCTTCGTCATCCCCTGGGGCCGACACTGGATCATCGGGACCACGGACACGCCGTGGTCCTACGACCTCGCCCACCCGGCGGCGTCGCGCACCGACATCGAATACGTCCTCGACCACGTCAACGCCATCCTGCGTGAGCCGCTCGACCACGAGGACGTCGAGGGCGTGTACGCCGGCCTGCGACCGCTCCTGTCGGGGGAGTCCGAGCCGACCTCGAAGATCTCGCGTGAGCACACCGTGGTCACGCCGGTCCCGGGCCTGGTGATGATCGCGGGCGGCAAGCTGACGACCTACCGAGTGATGGCGAGGGACGCTGTCGACGCGGCCGGTCACTCGCTGCGGACCACCACCAACCTCCAGCTGCGCCGCTCGATCACGGAGAAGGTCCGGCTGCTCGGTGCGGACGGCTTCGAGACGCGCGCCAACCAGCGGGTGCTGCTGGCGCGCCGCTCGGGCCTCCACGTCGCCCGCATCGACCACCTCCTCGGTCGTTACGGCGGCCTCGTCGACGAGCTGCTCGACCTGGTCCATGCGCGCCGGACGCTCGCCCTCCCGCTCGAGGGCGCCGACGACTATCTCGCCGCGGAGGTGGTCTACGCGGTCACCCACGAGGGCGCTCGCCATCTCGACGACGTCCTCGCCCGCCGGACGCGGATCTCCATCGAGACCTTCGACCGCGGTGTCTCCGCCGCCCCCGGCGTCGCCCGGCTCATGGCCGCCGAGCTCGGCTGGTCGGCCGACCGGGTCACCGAGGAGGTCGACCACTACCGCCGCCGGGTCGAGGCCGAGCGCCGGTCCCAGTTGATGCTCACCGACCAGGAGGCCGACGAGGCCCGGGTCTCCGTCACCGACCTGGTGTGACTCTGCCTCTTCGGAGTGCTGCGCTCATCGTCGGCTTCCAGCGCGTCTGGGTTGATTGACGTCGACGCGTGTCTGGCTTGGGTGCCATTCCCGTGGCTTGCGGACTTCCGGAGGCCACCGGCCGGTCGCCGACACTACGCTCGGCCGGTGACCGAGACCTCGCGCGTGCTCGCTGTGCCTCCCGACCCCGACCGCCTCGAGCACGAGCTCTTCACGGTGATGCCGCTGACGCCCGAGCTCGTCGACCTGGACCTCGAGGCCTACCTCGCCAGCCCTCGCGTGATCGCCACCCACAGCGCCGGTCGCTGGCCGGTCGAGGGGTTCACCCGTGAGAACGACCTTGCTCTCCTCGAGCAGCACGCGGCGGACCACCGGGCCGGGCGCGCCTTCACCTACCTGCTGCTCGACCCGGCGGGGAAGCGGTCGCTGGGCTGCGTCTATCTCAACCCGCTGCGCGACTACCTCGTGCGGGTCGGGGCGGCCGCGCCGACCCTGACGGCGTACGCCGCCGGCCGGACTGCGATGGTGACCTTCTGGATCCGCGAGGACCGGGATGCGGAGCTGAGCGCCCCGGTCGCGGCGGCCGTGCACGACTGGCTCAGGTCGGCGTGGAGGCTGGTGGGTCACCTCTTCCGCGTCCTCTCGGACGAGCGCGCGTCGGTGGCAGCGCTGGGCGCGCTGGGACTCGAGGGGCTCGAGCTCGCGTTGCCCGCTGAGCCTCGTCCCTACCGGTGGTTCGCGGGTTGACATCCACGCCTGGAATGTCGACCCGTCCCACTCCAGGTGACTCACTGGTAACCGAGACGCCTGTCACATACTCTCGGTACATGAGCGCATCGAACCCGACTCCGTCCGGCGGCCCCCTGGTGGAGGGCCCGCGCGACCCGGAGCACGACGTCACGGCGTCGTACGCCCTCGAGCCCGACTACGTCGCCCGTCTGACGGCCCGCATCCTGGCCACCTCCGGGGAGAGCAAGGAGGCGCGCTCGCCGCTCAACGGGGCGCCACTGGCCCACATCCCGCAGTCGACCGAGGCGGACGTCGACGAGGCGTTCGCGCGCGCTCGCAGGGCTCAGGAGAAGTGGGCGGCGACGCCGGTCGCGGAGCGCGAGGCGTTCCTGCTGCGACTGCACGACCTCGTGCTCGATCGCCAGCAGGAGATCCTCGACCTGATCGTGCTCGAGTCGGGCAAGGCACGCAAGCATGCCTTCGACGAGCCCCTCCACATCGCCCTGACGGCGCGCTACTACGGCCGCAGGAGTCGCGAGATCCTCGGCACCGAGCGCCGCGCGGGCGTCATCCCGGCGCTGACCCGGGTCGACCTCAACCACGTGCCCAAGGGCGTGGTCGGCATCATCTCGCCGTGGAACTATCCGTTCACCATGGCGCTCTGTGACGGCCTGGCCGCGCTCGCCGCCGGCAACGCGGTCGTCGCCAAGCCGGACGCGCAGACCATGCTGAGCGCGCTGCTCGGTGCGCAGCTCCTGGAGGAGGCCGGGCTGCCGAAGGACCTATGGCAGGTCGTCGCCGGTCCCGGCTCCAAGATCGGGACCAACATCATCGAGCGGGCCGACTACATCTGCTTCACCGGATCCACGCAGACCGGCAAGATCATCGGCAAGCAGTGTGCGGAGCGGCTGATCGGCTGCTCGCTCGAGCTCGGGGGCAAGAACCCGATGCTCGTCCTCGCCGACGCCGACGTCGAGCGGGCCGCCGAGGGCGCCACCCGCGCGGTCTTCTCCAACGCCGGACAGCTCTGCGTCTCTGTCGAGCGGCTCTTCGTCGCCGACGCGATCTATGACCGCTTCGTCGAGCGGTTCGTCGCCCGCACCCAAGCGATGACCCTGGGGGCGACGCTCGGATGGGACAACGACATGGGCCCGCTCATCAGCCAGGACCAGGTCGACACCGCGACGGCGCACGTCGAGGACGCGGTCGCCAAGGGCGCCCGGGTCCTCGCCGGCGGCAAGGCCCGCCCCGACCTGGCGCCGTACTTCTTCGAGCCGACCATCCTCGAGGGCGTCACCCCGGAGATGACGGTGTTCGGCAACGAGACCTTCGGGCCGGTCGTCGCGATCTACCGCTTCCACAGCGAGGACGAGGCGGTCGAGCGGGCCAACGACGGGGAGTACGGCCTCAACGCCTCCATCTACAGTCGGGACGCCGAGCGGGCCCGCCGCCTTGCGAGCCGCGTCAAGTGCGGCACCGTCAACGTCAACGAGGCCTTCGCGGCGTCCTTCGCCAGCATCGACGCGCCGATGGGCGGCATGCGTCAGTCGGGCATGGGTCGCCGCCAGGGCTCCGAGGGCATCCTGCGCTACACCGAGACCCAGTCGGTCGCGACGCAGCGGGTGTTGCGCTTCTCGCCGATGCTCGGTCTCTCCGAGGAGGCCTACGCCAAGGTGATGACCGCGAGCCTGCGCGTCCTCAAGAAGCTGGGGCGGGCATGAGCGAGTGCAAGCGAGCGATCATCGGATATCTCATGCGGCCGCGTCCGTATTCTTTCGCTTTCTTGACGGAGGTGGCCGCATGACGGCGGGCCGTCGTCGGAAGAGCACCGCGACCCACGCCGGCCCGCACTACGACGTCCTCGTCGTCGGCTCCGGCTTCGGCGGCTCGGTCACGGCGCTGCGGCTGACCGAGAAGGGCTACAAGGTCGGTGTGCTCGAGGCGGGCGCGCGTCTGGCCGACAGCGACTTCGCGGACACCTCGTGGGATCTCAAGCGGTTCCTCTTCGCCCCGGCGATGGGCTGCTACGGCATCCAGCGGATCGACATGGTGAAGGACGCCCTGATCCTGGCCGGCGCGGGGGTCGGCGGTGGGTCGCTGGTCTATGCCAACACCCTCTACGAGCCGCTCGACCCGTTCTACGCGGATCCGTCGTGGTCTCACATCACCGACTGGAAGAGCGAGCTGGCGCCGTACTACGACCAGGCCAAACGGATGCTCGGCGTCGTGGTGAACCCGTTCGTCACGCCTGCCGACAAGGTGATGCAGCAGGTCGCCGAGGAGATGGGCGTGGGGGAGACCTACCACCAGGCGCCGGTCGGCGTCTTCTTCGGCCAGGAGGGCGTCGCGCCCGGCGCCGCCGTGGACGACCCGTTCTTCGGAGGCGAGGGCCCCGCCCGCAACACCTGCACCCAATGCGGCGAGTGCATGGTCGGCTGCCGCCACAACGCGAAGAACACGCTGGTCAAGAACTACCTCTACCTCGCGGAGAAGAAGGGCGCGGTCGTCCACCCGCTCACCACCGTGACGCGGGTCTACCCCCGTGAGGGCGGTGGCTACGTCGTCGAGGCGCGCTGGACCAAGGCGAAGCTGTCGCGGCGTGCGGCCGTCAAGACCTTCACCGCCGACCAGGTGGTCTTCTCGGCGGCGGCCCTCGGCACCCAGAAGCTGCTCCACCGGCTCAAGGCGACGGGCGACCTCCCGGAGATCTCCGACCGGCTCGGCCAGCTGACCCGCACCAACTCCGAGGCGATCCTCGGCGCGATCGCGCCCGACCTTGCGGTGGACTACAGCGAAGGCGTCGCGATCACGTCCTCGGTCCACCCCGACGCCACGACCCACTTCGAGCCGGTGCGCTACGGCCACGGCAGCAACGCGATGTCGATGCTGCAGACCGTCCTCACCGACGGCGGGCCGGGCCGGGTGAAGCGGTGGGCCCAGGAGATGTGGAGGCAGCGCAAGCACCTCACCGAGCTGTACGACGTCAAACACTGGTCCGAGCGGATGATCGTCCTGCTCGTCATGCAGGCGCTCGACAACTCCATCACCGTCTTCCCGAAGAAGACGCCGTTGGGCTGGCGACTGTCGTCGAAGCAGGGCCACGGCGCGCCCAACCCGACGTGGATCCCGGCGGCCAACGAGGGCGCGCGCCTGATGGCGAAGGCGATGTCGAGCAACGGCAAGGAGGGGTTCCCCGGCGGCACGATCGGGGAGCCCTTCAACATCCCGATGACCGCCCACTTCATCGGCGGGTGCGCGATCGGGGACTCGCCGGAGACCGGTGTCGTCGACCCCTACCAGCGGCTCTACCGCTACCCGGGGCTCCACGTCGTCGACGGCTCGACGATCTCGGCCAACCTGGGTGTCAACCCGTCGCTGACGATCACCGCCCAGGCCGAGCGGGCGATGGCGTTCTGGCCCAACAAGGGTGAGGCCGACCCGCGTCCGCCGCTCGGCGCCGACTACGCCCGCGTCGACCCGGTCGCCCCGCGGTCGCCGGCCGTCCCGCCGACCGCTCCGGCGTCGCTGCGGCTGCCGATCGTCGGCGCGAGCTGAGGGCGCGGCCCGAGGCGTGGGGGAGGGCGCTAGCTGGGACGCTTGCTCCAGTTAGAATTTTTCTCGGAAATCCGGTGGCCCGCCGTAACCGGCGTCCGGGAGCCTCGTTGGAGTGATCGGACCCGGGATTGCTCCCTCCCTTAACTCCTCGGGTCTCTCCAGTCCAGGCGCTGTCCAACAGATGCGTGGACGATCAGGGCCCGGCCACCCTCCCTCCCCGGCCGGGCCCTGGTGCATTTGGCGGCGGGAACGACCGCCGCACGTGGCCGGGTCGGCGTCCATGGACGCCGACCCGGCTGCTGTCAGCGGATCGAGTCGGCGCTCGTGCACGTGGACGCCTGCGCACGAGCGCCGGCTCGGCAGCCGCTCCCTGCGGGATTCGGCCTGCGTCGTACGCCTCGATAGGATCCGTCCATGACGGAGGCTCCTGCTCGAGAACACGACCTCGTCCTGGTGGTCGACTTCGGCGCGCAGTATGCGCAGCTGATCGCCCGCCGCGTCCGGGAGGCGCGGGTCTACTCCGAGATCGTGCCCCACACGATGCCGGTCGCGGAGATGCTGGCGAAGGACCCGAAGGCGATCATCCTCTCGGGCGGCCCGTCGAGCGTGTACGCCGACGACGCCCCGTCGATCGACACCGGCCTCTTCACGGCCGGGACGCCGGTCTTCGGGATGTGCTACGGCTTCCAGCTGATGGCCCAGGGCCTCGGCGGCACGGTCGACGCCACGGGCGCGCGCGAATACGGCCGTACGCCGGTGACCGTCACCGACGAGGGCACGCTTCTCGCCGACATCCCGCCGGTCCACAACGTCTGGATGTCCCACGGGGACTCGGTCACCGCGGCTCCCGAGGGCTTCTCCGTGCTGGCCTCGACGCCGGTCACCCCGGTCGCCGCGTTCGAGGACGTCGCGAAGGGCCTGGCGGGTGTGCAGTGGCACCCCGAGGTCCTCCACTCCGAGCACGGCCAGCGGGTGCTCGAGCACTTCCTCTGGGACATCGCCGGCTGCCGGCAGACCTGGACGATCGGCAACATCGCCGAGGAGCAGATCGAGCGCATCCGCGAGCAGATCGGCGAGGATGGCCGGGCCATCTGCGGCCTCTCCGGCGGCGTCGACTCGGCCGTCGCGGCCGCGATCGTGCAGAAGGCCATCGGGGACCGACTGACGTGCGTCTACGTCGACCACGGGCTGATGCGCAAGAACGAGACCGAGCAGATCGAGCGGGACTTCGTGGCCGCGACCGGCACCAACCTGGTCGTGGTCGACGCGGAGAAGCAGTTCCTCGACGCGCTCGCCGGGGTCACCGACCCGGAGGAGAAGCGCAAGATCATCGGTCGGGAGTTCATCCGGACCTTCGAGGCGGCCGAGGCCGACATCATCAAGAGTGCCCCCGAGGGCACGAAGGTGGCCTTCCTCGTGCAGGGCACGCTCTACCCGGACGTGGTCGAGTCGGGCGGTGGCGCCGGCACTTCCAACATCAAGTCCCACCACAACGTGGGCGGTCTCCCCGAGGACCTGGAGTTCGAGCTCGTCGAGCCGCTCCGCACCCTCTTCAAGGACGAGGTCCGGCTGGTCGGCGAGCAGCTCGGCCTGCCCGACGAGATCGTCTGGCGCCACCCCTTCCCCGGGCCGGGGCTGGGCATCCGCATCATCGGCGAGGTCACCCGCGAGCGGCTCGACCTCCTGCGCGAGGCGGACGCGATCGCGCGCGAGGAGCTCACCAACGCCGGGCTCGACCGCGACATCTGGCAGTTCCCCGTGGTGCTCCTCGCCGACGTACGCTCCGTCGGCGTGCAGGGTGACGGGCGCACCTACGGCCACCCGGTCGTCCTGCGACCGGTCACCTCCGAGGACGCGATGACGGCCGACTGGGCGCGGCTGCCGTACGACCTGCTCGAGCGGATCTCGACCCGGATCACCAATGAGGTCCGCGACATCAACCGCGTCACCGTCGACATCACCTCGAAGCCCCCGGGCACCATCGAGTGGGAGTGACGAGACGTCACTCGTTCCCGGCGAGAGGTCGCTCAGTCCCGGACTGAGCGACCTCTCGCCGGGTCTCGGTGACCTCTCGCGAGGAATCGGTGACCTCTCGGCGGGTCGTCGTGCTGGCCCGGATCGGGTACCAGCAGGGCGTACCCACGCCAGATCGAAGGAGGCACACATGGCCGAGACGATCGTCGACGACCTGCTCTGGGAGAACTTCCACCGGGCCGTGAACATGACCTCGCGCGAGCTGCGGGACTGGCTGTCCGTGCAGGGCGCCGGCGAGGAGACCGAGACCGAGCCCGACCACGCCGGCCCGGAGCTCGGCCACCGGGTCGCCGACATCCTCGGCAAGCGCCGCGCCGACCTCACGCCGGACGACGTCGAGGCGATGCGACGGGTGGTGAACAAGGTGACCGACCTGCGCGGCGGCGACGTGGGCGAGTGGGAGCCGACCGCCGGCGACGACCGGTGGCGCCGCCGCCTGATGAACGTCGGGCACGACCCGCTGAAGCCGTGACCGCGGCGCCCGGGGCGTCGGCCTGGGTTCCGGACCGGCCGACGCTCGCCCGGCTGCGGACGGCGGTGCAGGACTGCCGCGGGTGCGAGCTCTACCGCGACGCCACGCAGGGCGTCATGGGCGAGGGGCGTACGCCGGCCCGGCTGATGCTCCTCGGCGAGCAGCCCGGCGACCGGGAGGACCGTGAGGGCGAGCCCTTCGTAGGGCCCGCCGGCGGCGTCCTCGACCGTGCCCTCGCCGACGCCGGGGTCGACCCGGAGCAGACCTACACCACCAACGTGGTCAAGCACTTCCGCTTCCACACCGTCGGCAAGCGCCGCATCCACGACTCGCCCGGCCGGGCGCACGTCACCGCCTGTGCGCCCTGGCTGGCCGCCGAGCTGAGCCTCGTGCGGCCGGCGGGCGTCGTGCTGCTCGGCGCCACCGCCGGCAAGGCGCTCTACGGCACCGGCTTCCGGGTCGGCGAGGCCCGTGGTCGTCTCCAGGACTGGCCCGAGCTCGTCGAGGCGCCCGGGCCGCCCTGGGTCCTCGCCACCGTCCACCCCTCGGCGGTCCTGCGAGCCCGCGACGACCGGCAGGCGGCGTACGACGGGCTCGTGGCGGACCTGCGGGTCGCGCGCACGGCGCTCGACGGCTGAGCCGCTCGGCTGCCACGGCCGAGGCCGCGTCCGGTCGCACCCGGACGCCGGGTCGCACCCGGACGCCCGGCCACGCCGGACGCACGAAGGCGCCGCCCGCATGGGCGGCGCCTTCGGCCTGTTCGATCTCGGGCCGGCCGTCAGGTGAAGATGCTGACCCCGCCGGGACCGACGAGGCATCCGAGCACGATGAGTGCGATGCCCCACAGGATCTGGCCCCGGAAGAGGCTCACGATCCCGGCCACGACCAGGATCACGGCGATGACCCACAAGACGAACGCCATGTGTTCCCTCCTTGGTAGGTGAGCCGAGGAGGTACCCGCGTCCGGGTCGTCGTCATGCACAGCGTCGCGACGGCGACCCGGCGCAGCGCTCACTCCTCCCAGTCGTCCGGGACGATGTGGACCGCGGCCTCCTCGGCCGAGGCGGCACCGCCGTCGATCCCCACGTCGTTGCCGACGAGGTCGCTCTCGGTGTCCTCCCCGAAGCCCTGGTCGGGGTCGACGAGGCGTCCGGCCCGGCGGTCGCCGACCTCGCCGTCGTCGACCTCGTCGTAGGCCGAGGGCGAGGCATAGGGATCCTCCTCCGGGACCTCCTGGCGCAGCCGCTGGTCGATGGACTCGCGGTGCTCCTCCTCCCACGGCGTGTTGCCGTAGCCCTGGCCCGCCGAGTAGCGCTCCGGAGGGCTGTAGCCCGGGTCGAGCTGGTCCTCGGGGTCGTTCTCGTCCCGCAGAGTGTCCTCGGCGCCCGGCTGGTCCTCGTCGTCGACGCTGTAGTCGCCGTACGACTCTCGCTGTTCGTCCACGCGCGCACTCCTTTCGACCGCAGAATGTGCCTGGCCGTCACGTTACCCGCGTGGCTGGAGTGGCAATAGAACATTAAGTCAATAGACTTATGTTGCAACCAAACAAGGGCGTACGACGTCGAAAGTGTGACGATCCCCGACGGACCAGGACGGAGCCTCGATGTCCCGACGTAGCAGGCTGGCGGCGCTCGCCGTCGGTGCGCTCGCCTGTAGCGCCCTGGCCGTGGCCGGGTTCGCCGGCGGCGGGCACGGCGGGGTCGGCCCGGGGTCGGCGCCGGCCGCGGCGGATGCGGGGACGACCGGGCAGACCGCCAGCGCGCTGCGGGTGCTGCCTGCGACGCAGACGCCGACGCCGAGCTGGACGCCGTACGGCGCGGGTGGCGAACGGCGCCCCAACATCTTGATGATCACCTCTGACGACCTCGCCGTCTCGGACCTCGACTACATGCCCCATGTGCGGCAGCTGCTCGCCCGGCAGGGCGTCACGTTCACCGATGCGGTCGCGCCGACCCCGATCTGCGTCCCCGCGCGCGCGTCGCTGCTGACCGGGCAGTACGCCCACAACCATGGCGCCCGGACGATCAGCGGCCCGTATGGCGGCTACCAGGCCTTCGACGAGCGCCGCACGCTGCCGGTCGCACTGCAGCGGGCGGGCTACGACACGCTCTTCACCGGCAAGTACCTCAACGGGTACGGCGAGGACGGGACCGAGCACGTCGTCCCTCCCGGGTGGACCGACTGGCGCGCCACCGTCGACCCGTCCACCTACGGCTTCTGGAATCCCCAGATCAACCACAACGGCGTGGTGACGCAGTACCACCGCTATACGACGTACCTCATGCGCGACCAGGCCGACACGATGCTCGAGGAGCCGAGCCGGACCCAGCGACCGTGGTTCATGTGGGTCAACTACGTCGCGCCCCACCACGGTGGCCCGATCCAGGAGGAGGACCCGGCGAACCACTTCACGGGCTGGGCCGGCACGCTGCAGACGACGGTTCCCGCGCCCGAGGACGATCACCGGTACGACGACGTCCCGCTGCCGAAGCGACCCGACATGTTCGACGTGCCGACCGGCGTGCCCGCCGACTCGCCCTCACGCGCCCACCACTGGACCGCGCAGCAGAAGGAGGCCCTGCGCTCGGTCTACGACCAGCGGATCGAGGCCGTCCAGGCCGTCGACCGCGCGGTCGCCAGCCAGATCCGGGTGCTGCGATGGACCCACCAGCTCGCCCGGACGATCGTCATCTTCGCCTCCGACAACGGCTACGCGACCGGCGAGCACAACATCAACGGCAAGCTGATCCACTACGACTCGATCATGCGGATCCCGGTCCTGATGCGCGGCCCGCGGATCCCGCACGGCACCACGGTCGGCACGACGCTGACGAACCCCGACATCGCGACCACGATCCTCGCCGCAGCCGGGGCCACGCCGCTGCGGCCGCAGGACGGCGTGAACATCCTGCCGTGGTTGAGGACGCCGACCCAGCTGCGCGTCGTGCCTATCGAGGGCTGGCGGGTCCAGAACGGCACGCGACGGCTCTACTTCGGGGTTCGGGTCGGGCCTTGGACCTACGTGCAGCTGCGGCACGGCGAGGAGCTCTACGACCGTGCCACCGATCCCTACGAGCTGCATTCGCTGGTCCACGACGCGCGCTATGGCACGGTGCTCGAGCAGCTCCGCGAGCTCAGCCGGGCCGACAAGAACTGCCGCGGCTCGAGCTGCCCGAAGGCGTTCTATCCGGCGTGAGGCGCGGTCGGGGCGACGTCCGCCACGCAGCGGAAGCCGAGGTTGGCGGCGGTCGAGTCCGGCGGTGAGCTCGACCGCGCCGAGACCCGGTAGCGGTGGCAGTAGGACTCGTGGCAGAGGAAGGACCCGCCCCGCATGACGCGGGTGAGGCCCTCGTCGGGTCCGCGCGGGTCCGCGACCGCGCGCCCGGCCGACGACGCCGCGGCGGCGCAATCGGCGTAGCAGGTCGGGGAGAACCAGTCGGCGCACCACTCCCAGACGTTGCCGACGCTCTGGTAGATCCCGAAGCCGTTCGGCGCGTAGTGCTTCGCCGGCGCGGTGGTCAAGAACCCGTCGTCGAGGGTGTTGACCTCGGGGAAGTCGCCCTGCCACACGTTGCAGCGGTGGACGCCGCCCGGCACGAGCTCGTCGCCCCACGGGAACCGCGCGCCGTCGAGGCCGCCGCGGGCGGCGTACTCCCACTCGGCCTCGGTCGGCAGGCGGGTGCCCGCCCAGGCGCAGTAGGCCAGGGCGTCGTCGTACGAGACGTGGACGACGGGATGGTGGCTGCGCTGCCGGATGCTGCTTCCCGGGCCCTCCGGGGACCGCCAGGTGGCGCCCCGGACGCCCAGCCACCACGGGGTGTCGGGGGAGCGGCCGAGCACGTCGCGAGGATCGCCGGTGAAGGTGAGGTGGAAGACCGCGGAGAACCCCTCCCGCTCCGCCGTCGTGACGTGGCCGGTCGCCTTGACGAATCGGGCGAACTCCTCGTTCGTCACGGTCGTCGCGTCGATCCGGAAGGGCGGCAGCGTGACGTCGTGGACCGGTCCCTCGCCGTCGGCCGGATAGCCCTCACCGGTGCTGTCGCCCCTCGCGAACGTCCCGCCCGGCAGGTCGACGAGACCACGTCGTCGCTTGCGCGGGAGGGCCGGCGGACGGGTTGCCGGCGGCGCACCGATCCGCCGGATGGTGCCGAGGCCCAACGGCTCGGGCTCGGGGGCGGGGACGCAGCACGGGCCGGACACGGGGTCAGCCTAAGGCGGCCTGTGGCCGTGCCGCTCGGGAAGCGGTCACCCGGACTGGCAGAGGTGCTGGTCGGGCGGGCTCGGCGCCGCGACATTCCGGGCGACACGCCGAGAAGAGCGCTGGGCGCGTCGCCGATGCCGGTTCAGGTGACCGGCAGGGCCGCCGGCGCCGCCCGGCCGTCGATGCTCACCGGAACCGCATGGTGGCGGAGTGCTTCCCGATCCTTGCCGTGATGGTGCCGTGCGGGGTGAAGTCGAAGTAGAACCCGTTGCCCACGCCGCGGCCGTCGGAGCTCGTGGTGAGCGTCTTGCGGCAGTGCGCCCCGCAGCTGAAGCCGCCGGTCGTGGTGTTGACGACCTTGAGCTGCGCGAAGGAGGCGAACCCCTCGACGTGCAGCGCATAGCTGAGGCATCCGGGCGCGGCGTCGCAGGTGGGCTGACGCTTCCACCAGATCCGCGGGGGCTTCGACGTGCCGCAGAGCTGCTTGCCGCTGCTCCGGGTGGTGCCCCAGCCGTAGGTCACGACGGTCTTGGCGTCGACGCAGGCGCGCTCGCCGCCCATCGACGTCCCCGCGGTGTAGGTCGTGGTGTCGGAGCCGTGTGCGGTGGCCTTCACCCCGACGCTGAGCTCGGCGACGCCGTTCTGGGCCGTCGGCTTCGTGAGCACGAAGTCCACGGCGCGGTAGCTCGGGCGGACCCGGCCGGTCGGCGCGGCCGGATCGGCGGCGTAGCAGTCGTCGAGCTTCTCGGCGGCCTCCTGGTTGTCGTGGAGCAGGCCGCGGTCGCGGGGCTTCAGATCGGTCTGCGCGAGCACGCCCGCCACCGGGCCGGTGCCGATGTCGGCCAGGCAGTCGGTCGTGGCGAGATGCCACTGTCGGCCGATCGCGGCGGTCCAGTCGTCGCTGCACTCGAGCAGGCCTTGGACGAACGCGCGCGCGTCGTCGGACTGCCAGGCGCCCGTGTAGCGCCACCCGTGGGCGGCCGCGTCGTCGGCCTCGATGAGCCCATGGTCGTCGAGCGTGCCGGATCGGCTGTGGTGGAGCAGCCTGGTGCTCGCACACGACACGTCGGAGGCGTCGGCCCAGGCGGGGGCGTCGACGGCCTCGGCGATGACGGCCGCGGCCGCCTTGTCCTTGCTGCTCAGCGGCCCGAACCCGAGCCGCCCGGTGAAGAAGCCCCAGGCGGAGAGGCTGCCGACGAGCACCAGCACGGCGGCCACCGCCACGAGGACCGGCCAGCGGCGCCGACGCGGCGGCTCGGCGTACGCCACCGGCAGGGTGCTGGTCGCGTAGAGCCCGCCGGGCGGCGGGGCCTGGACCGGTCGCGACCGCGACCACGGTGCGGCCGTCGGGCCGGGCGGCGGAGCGGTGGGTGGAACCGGCGGTGCCGGCGGTGTCTGAGGCGGTCGAGAGATCCGGGTGGGCTCGTACGCCGCCGGCTGCTGCTGGGCCTGCTGGGGCTTGTGGCGCTGCAGCGGCGACGGCGACCCGGGGAGCTGCGTCGGCGCCTCGGTGGGCGCGTCGACGCGCTGGAGCGCGGCCTCGAGCGCGCCCGTCCAGGACTGCACCGTCGTGGCTGGGACCGGCGGCGTGACGAGACAGACGGCCGGACCGGCCTCGGTGACGTCGAGGATCTGCAGGCCGAGCCCGCTGCCGCCGCGGGCGAGGGTCGCAGCCTCGCGGCTGAGCCGGTGGCGCAGGTCGGGCGGAACGGGCGAGCCCACGAGGACGACGGTCAGCCCGACCGGACGGTGGAGCGCGGTGTCCGTCGCGTCGTAGACCGCGACCCGGTCACGGTGGCCGCGCTGCTCCCCGAGCAGGTAGCGACCGAGTTGGTTCCCGGGAACGGGGAACGGCGTCATCGAATGTCCTTGCCTCCTCGGGGCCGCCTCCGACCCCGTCCGCGTGTGGTCCGTCTTGTTCCTACCGCAGCGTGCGCGCCGGAAACCTGCCGGCCTCGCCCGGTTCCTCTCCGGGGCACGAGATCCGGTTCAGCGCTCGTCGGCGGCTCGTCCGAACGCCGCCGGCTCGAAGGTGGCGTTGAGCCGCCGGAACTCGCTCGCACGCTCCGGCCAGAGCAGGACGATGCGGCCCGAGCGCGGGTCGAGGTACCAGCTCTCGCAGCCACCCCGGAGCCACACCGTGCGTGCCGCGAGCCGGTCGACGAGGTCGGTGTAGGCGGCCTCGGCGGCCGCCGAGACCTCGAGCGGGCGAGCGTCGCGGGCGAGGTGGTCGAGCGCGCCGAGGATGTAGTCGAGCTGGGCCTCGATGATCTCGATCGCCGAGTGGTGGCCCAGCGTGGCGTTCGGGCCGTCGACGATGAAGAGGTTGGGGAATCCGCTCACCACCGTCGAGGCGTGGCTGGTCATGCCGTCGCGCCAGTGCTCGGCGAGGGTCTCGCCGCGGCGGCCCACCACGAGCTCGGCGTAGGGCTGCCGGGCGGTCTCGAAGCCGGTCGCGAACACGAGCACGTCGAGGTCGTACGCCGCGCCGCTGGCCGCGGTCGCGCGCGAGCCCTCGACCCGGGCCAGCGCCGACGCCTCGAGCGTGACGTCGGGACGCTGCAGGGCCGGGAAGTAGTCGTCGCTGAAGACCGCGCGCTTGCATCCGATGTCGTACGTCGGCGTCAGAGCCTCCCGCAGCGCCGGGTCGTCGACCTGGTCGGCGAGGTGTCCGAGGGAGCGAGCGCGCAGCACCCGGGCGGCGTCCGAGCCCGCCAGCCTCGCCTCGAAGAGGCGTTCGGCCTCGGCAGCGAGCTCGGTCCGCGAGGGGCGCGGCTCTCCGGCGGCGTATGCGCGATCGCCACGGGGCAGGACCCACGCCGGCGTGCGCTGGAAGACGACCGTGTGCCGGGACTCCTGGGCGACGTGGGGGAGCAGCTGCACGGCGCTCGCTCCCGTGCCGACGACCCCGACCCGCAGACCGGTGAGCGGCTCCGGCTCCCAGCGGGCGGAGTGGAACGCCCGTCCGCTGAAGCCGGCCAGCCCGGGGACGTCGGGCAGCCGGGGCTGCGTCAGCCGACCGGCAGCAAGGACGAGGACGTCTGCCGTGAGCGGTCCTCGCGAGGTGACCAGACGCCAGCACCGAGCCGCGTCGTCCCAGGTGGCGGACTCCAGGGCCGTGCCGAGGCGCACGTGGGCAAGCACGCCCTCCTCGGCGGCCGCCTTGCGCAGGTAGTCGAGGATCTCGGGGCCCGGCGCGAAGACACGGGACCAGTCGTCCTTGGGGCGGAACGAATAGGAGTAGAGGTGGCTCGGGATGTCGCAGGCCACGCCGGGGTAGACGTTGTCGCGCCAGACGCCGCCGACCTCGTCGGCGCGCTCGAGCAGGAGGAAGTCGCTCGCGCCGGCGCGGCGCAGCCGGATGCCGAGGCCGAGCCCGGCGAGGCCGGCGCCGACGATCGCCACCCGGGTCCGTCCGTCGGCCGGGTGGCGGAGGGGACCCGCCGTCAGGTCAGTCATCCCGCGGCCCCTGCGGGTGGCCGTAGACGGTCGTGCGCTGGCGGACCGGGCGGCCCAACTCGCCCGCGAGCCGGGTGACGTCGGCGACGGTCAGCTGCCGACCGGCCTCCGGGCCGGCGGCCGGGTCGAGGACACCGTCGAGGAGGACACCGCCCAGGTCGTCGGCGCCTCCGGACAGCGCCAGCTGGGCGCCGCGCAGGCCGAGCTTCGTCCAGGCCGCCTGGACGTGGTCGAGGCGGCCGGCGAGGAGGAGCCGTGCGACCGCATGGACGGCCCGCGACTCGCGCAGCGACGGGCCCGGGCGCGCACCGGGGACCCTGACCGGTGACTCGAAGGGCAGCCACGGCATCACGATCAGCTCGGTGAAGCCGCCGGTCTCGTCCTGGATCCGCGCCAGGGTGCGCAGGTGGCGGACCTGGTCGACCGGCGACTCGATGTGGCCGTAGACCATCGTCGCGGTCGAGCGCAGGCCGACGCGGTGGGCCGCCCCGATCGCCTCGACCCAGGCGTCGGCCGGGATGTCGGTGCCGGCGGTCAGGGCGGCGCGGATCTCGTCGTCGAGGATGCGGGCGGCCGTGCCGGGCACGGTGTCGACGCCCGCCTCCTTCAGCCGCGGCAGCCACGCCGACAGCGGGAGCCCGGCGCGGGCCGCGCCGTCGCGGATCTCTGCCGGCCGGAACGCATGCAGGTGGACGCCGGGGGCGGCCGCCTTCACGGCGCGGGCGAACGCGAGGTAGCCCTCGGCGCCCTGCTCCACCGGGACCGGCCCTTGGGCGCAGATCTCCGTGGCACCGAGGTCGACCGCCTCCCGGACCAGGTCGGCGACGCGGTCGAGCGGCAGGCCCAGCGACGGGTCGAGGTTGCGGTTCACCGCATAGGTGACGGTCTCGCCCACGAGGTCGCGGCGTACGTCGTCGGCGAGCCGCGCCAGGGCGTCCAGCTCCGCTCCGTCGGCGTGGAGCAGCGCGACGTACTCGGCGTCCGACAGGCCGGCCGGGTCGGCCTCCGCCTTGGCGAGCAGGCGCGCGAACGGCCGGCCCGATGTCGCGGTGGGCGTCGCCGGCGAGGCCGGGTAGGCCCCAAGCCGGGCGTCGTCGCGGGCCAGTCCGTAGTCGTCCGCGAGGGCAAGGACACGGCCGAGGAGCCGGTCGTCGACCCAGCCGCCGCCCGCGCGTGCCTCGCGCAGGTAGTGGGGGTGTGTCGTGAGCCGCTCGCGCAGCTGGTAGCCGTCGCGCGCGGTGAGGCGGGCGAGCTCGTCGATCTGAGGCCACGGCCGCTCCGGGTTGACGTGGTCGGGCGTCAGCGGGCTGACGCCGCCCCAGTCGTCGATGCCGGCACGGACCAGCAGGGAGAGCTCGGTCGCGTCGGTGAGGTTGGGTGGGGCCTGGACGCGCAGGTCCGGGCCGAGGACCAGTCGGGTGACGGCCACGGCCGCGGCGTACTCCTGCGTCTCGAGGTCGGGCGCACCGAGCATCGCCGTCGCCGGCTTGGCGCGGAAGTTCTGGACGATCACCTCCTGCAGGTGGCCGTGCCGGGCCTGCACGTCGCGGAGCGCGAGCATGGCGTCGACCCGTTCGGCGTACGTCTCGCCGATGCCGAGGAGCACGCCGGTGGTGAACGGGATCCGCGAGCGGCCGGCGTCCTCCAGGACCTGCAGTCGCAGCGCCGGGTCCTTGTCGGGCGAGCCGAAGTGGGCCTCGCCGGGCTCCGTCCACAGCCGCGCGGAGGTGGTCTCGAGCATCATGCCCATCGACGGCGCGACCGGCTTGAGCCGCTGCAGCTCGACCCAGGACATGACGCCCGGGTTGAGGTGGGGCAGCAGGCCGGTCTCCTCGAGCACGAGCCGGGCCATGGCGCCGACGTAGTCGAGCGTCGAGGCGTAGCCGTGCTCGTCGAGCCAGTCGCGTGCGGCCTGCCACCGGTTCTCCGGCCGGTCGCCGAGGGTGAAGAGCGCCTCCTTGCAGCCCAGTGCCGCGCCCTGACGGGCGACGTCGAGGATGTCGTCGGGGGAGAGGTACGGCGCGAGCCCGGCCTTCGCCAGCTTGCCGGGGGTCTGCACGAACACGCAGTAGTGGCAGCGGTCCTGGCACAGGTGGGTGATCGGCAGGAACACCTTGCGGGAGTAGGTGATGACCCCCGGGCGTCCGGCCCGCGCCAGCCCTTCGTCGCGGACGCCGCCGGCGACCGCGAGCAGCCGGTCCAGCTGCTCCCCGCGGGCGTGGAGCAGTGTCTCGGCATCGGTGCGGTCGACCGGGTGCGGGGCCGTCTCCACACGCGCGAGCGCTTCATCGAGCGCCCGCTCGCTCACGACCGTGTCCGTCGAGGAGGAGGTGGCTGTCACCGGGTCAGGCTAACGAGTCCGTGGTCGCGCGCTCGGGGGCGCCCGTGACCGCATCGAGGCCGCTCGGCACGCGACGTGGCCGCCCGGCGGTGCCGGGCGGCCACGATCGGTGTCAGCGGATCAGTGCTTCTTGTGGGCCTTCTTGTGCTTGACCGGCTTGGGCGCCTTGACGACGACCATCTTGGTGATCGCCGACTTCGTGAGCGAGGCGTTGCCGGCGTACGTCGCGACCACGCGCCACGTCCCGGCCCGGTTGATCTTCCAGAAGTTCGCCGTGGCGCGACCGTTCCTCAGCGTCAGGGTGCGGGTCTGCATCACCCGGCCGTAGCGCTTGAGCTGGACCTTGACCTTGCCGCTCACGGCTCCACGGTGGGTGCTGTGGACCGCCACCGTGGCCGTCGGCTTCTGGTGGAGCCTGACGCCCCGGACCGACGAGGTGGTGCGGGTCGAGTCCTTGGTGATCCGCAGGGTCGACGCGGCCGAGGTGCTCGCCAGGTAGGTGTCGGTGTCGGTCGGCGCGAACGCGGCGGTCACGCGGTAGCTGCCCGGGGCCAGCGCGGGCAGGGTGTAGCTCGCGACCCCGTTCTTGACCGTGGCGTGGTAGGTGTGGCTCCCGACCTTGAACGTCACCGTGCCGGCCGGCGTGCCGTGCGTGCTCGACACGGTCGCCTTCGCGGTCGTCTTGATGCCGTACGCCGTCGAGCTGTGGTTGAGCCGCAGGGTGGTCGTCGTGGCCGCGACACCGACGCCGTACGACGTGGTGTCGGGGCCACTGGCGAGGTAGTTCCCGCTGCCGTCGTACGTCGCCGTCACGCTGTGCAGACCGGGCGTGCCGGTCGGCAGGGGGAGTGAGGCGGTGCCGTTCTGGAGCGGCACCGTTGTCTGCGTGTCGTCGACCGAGAACGTCACCGTGCCCGTCGGCGTGCTGCCCTCGCTGCTCTTCACCGTCGCGGTCGCGGTCGCCCCGGTGGCGTCGATGTCGACGGACGCCGGCGCGGTCACCTTCGTGGTCGTCTTCGTGTTGACGGTCAGCGGCTGCGACGCCGAGGCGCTGCTGCCGGCGTACGGGCCACCGGCGGCGGGCAGGTAGGTCGCCGTGATCTGGTGGTTGCCGAGCGTGAGGCCGGACAGGTGCGTCAGGGTCGCCTTCCCGTTGCTGCCCACGGTCACGGGGGCGCCGAGCTTGGCGGTGCCGTCGTAGAACTGCACCGTGCCGGCGATCGCGGGCCAGCTCGACGCAGCGCCGGGCGAGGCCACGGTGGCCGTCGCGCTCGGACCCGCGGCGGGGTAGGTCCAGGACGAGGCGCCGAGGGCGACTGCGGTCGTCGTCGGTGCGGTGACCAGCATGCTGTCGATGAGCGGGTTGCCGGCGATGGCCCCACAGGTGACGGGGTACGTCGTCGTTCCGCTCGCCGTCGTGACCTGGAACTCGAGGTCGATGCCGGCGGCCCTGATCTCGTAGGCTCCTGGAGCCTTCGGGCCGGGATCGACGTGGTTCGGCGCCGGGCTGCTGCCCGTGAACACCCACGAGGTGCCGTCCTGCTTCAGGGTGAAGGCGGGGTGTGTCGGCACCTGCGTCTGGCTGCTCCCGCTGACGTAGATCTCCTTCACGCCCAACCGGTTCGCGTCGGTGTCGTCCTGGGCGACGAGCTTGACCGCGGTGGGCGAGAGCGCCTTCACGGCGGCCATGACGCTTGCCGGCAGCGTGAGCTGCGTCGTGCTGGTGATGTCGAGCACGTCGCCGACCTTGGGTGCATCCGGCTCGACGCCGATGGTGATCACGACGGCCGTCGACTGCGCGCCGTCCACCAAGGAGCCGTAGGTGCAGCTGTAGTTCAGGGGGCCCGAGCCCGTGTCCTCCGCGGAGGCAGCCCCCGGGAGCAGAGCGATCGAGCCGGCTGCGAGCGCGGTGGCCGTGCCGGCCACCAGAGCGAGGCGGGACGTCCGGGTGGACGTTCGTCTGATGGAAGTTTTCACGGGTTTCCCCTCGTCGTCGGTACGGCCCCGAGCGGGGGCCCTCGGCGACGACTTTCACGGCGGGGAAAGCTCCGACGGCAGGATCTGCGCGGCTCTACCCCATGTGGGGGAGACGGCTACCCGATCTGGGGTACGCCCCTCAGGTCTCGGCGGTCTCGGCCGCCGCGGGGACGACGGCCGGCTCGTCGCCGCGGTCGAGCCGGCTCGGCCACCAGATCCGGCCACCGAGGTCGAGGTTGAGCGCGGTCACGAGGATGGCCCGGACGACCATGGTGTCGAGCATGACGCCGAGCGCGATCGCGGTGCCGATCTCGGCGAGGAAGACCAGCGGGATGGTGCCGAGCACGGCGAACGTCGCCGCCAGCACGAGCCCGGCCGAGGTGATCACACCACCGGTCGAGGCGAGCGCGATGAGCGATCCGCGGCGGGTGCCGACGTGATGGGTCTCCTCGCGCACCCGGCTCATCAGGAAGATGTTGTAGTCGATGCCGAGCGCGACCAGGAAGACGAAGACGAAGAGCGGATAGCCGGAGTCGGCCATGTCGAAGCCATAGACGTAGGTGAAGATCAGCGCCGAGATCCCCAGTGCCGCGCCGAACGAGAGGATGACGGTCAGGATCAGCAGCACCGGGGCGAGCAGCGCCCGGAGCAGCAGCATCAGGATGACCATGACGACCACGAGGACGATCGGGATGATCACCAGGTTGTCGCGGTGGGCCGCCCGCTCGGTGTCGAGGAAGAGCGCAGCCGAGCCGCCGACCTGGGCGTCGGCGCCCGCGATCCGGTGGACGGCATCGCGAGCCCGTTCCACCTGCGCGGCGGCGGCGTCGCTCGCCGGGTCGAGCGACTGGGCGACCTCGACGTACTTCACCCCTCCCTTCGCGGGTACGCCGGCGTCGACCGCTCCCAGGCCGGGGACGTCGCGCAGTGCGGCGACGACGGCGTCGGCGTGGTCGGCGTTCGCGACGACCTGGATGGGTGTCGAGGTGTCGGCGAGGTCGTGGGCGGCGAGCGTGCGCTGCCCGATGATCGAGTCGTAGTCCTTGGTGTACTGCTCGTCGTTCGGGATGTTGCCGGTGTGGAGCGTCAGCAGACCGAGGCACGCGACGCCGAGGACGACGGCCGTCGTGGCCCAGACCGCCCGTGGGCGCGGTGCGATCCGGCGCCCGATCCGGGCCCACAGGCCCGTTGTGGTGGGCTCCGGCGAGCCGTAGGTCGGCCGCTTCGGCCAGAACATCCAGCGGCCGGTGACGACGAGCAGCGCCGGAAGCAGCGTGAGCATCACGAGAAGGGTGACCACGACGCCGATCGCCATGATCGGGCCGAGCCCGGCGGTGGAGTTCATCTCCGCGACGAGCAGGCACAGCATGCCGACGGCCACCGTCGAGGCGCTCGCGATCACCGCGGGAGAGGCACGGTGGAGTGCGAACGCCATCGCCTCGTGCCGGTCCTCGTGGCGGCGCAGCTCCTCGCGGTAGCGCGCGACGAGCAGGAGCGCGTAGTCGGTCCCGGCCCCGATGACGAGCACGCTCAGGATCGCCTGGCTCTGGCCGTTGACCGTGAGGTCGGCGTACTTCGCCAGGAAGTAGATCACCGCCTCGGCCGTGAACAGCGCGACGACCGCGGAGAGGATCGGCAGGAGCCAGAGGATCGGGCTGCGGTAGGTGAAGAGCAGGATCACGATGACGACACCGAGGGCGGCGTAGAGCAGCGTGCCGTCGATGCCGGCGAACGCGTCCGCGGCGTCGGCCGCCTGGCCGCCCGGGCCGGCGAGATGGACGTCGGCGCCGTCGAGATGGGCGATGTCGCGGAGCTTGTCGGCGACCGGGGGCAGGTCGTTCCAGCCGTTGGCGCCGAAGTTGAAGGTCAGGACGGACGTCGCGACCTCGCCGTCCTTCGAGACCAGGCCGAGACGCTGCCCGGCGGCCTCGTCGGTCGGGGCGACGACCGGCGGCGTGCCCGGTGTCGACACCACGCCGTCGAGGGTGGCGAGCTCGGTCGCCTGCCGGTCGATCGCCCGGTAGTCGGCGGCGGTCAGGCCGCCCGCGCGGTGGTAGACCACCAGCGTCGGGATGTCGTCGGAGTCGGAGAAGGGAGCGAGCCGCTCGAGCGCCTGGGTCGACTCGGCGCTGTCGGGCAGCCACGAGGACGCCTCGTTGTTCTGGACGTCGGTCAGCTTCTGGGCGAACGTGCCGGCGACGACGAAGACCACGATCCAGGCCACCAGCACGATCCACTTCGTCACGCGCCCCGTCAGCGCGCCTGCGAGCCGTCTGTGCATGGTCTCCAGCGCACCACTCTTTACCCCCGACGGCATCGGGGTTTTCCCCTAGATCGGTCCCGCCCTACCTCAGAGGACCGTCCGGGTGGGCTCCGGGTCTGCTCCGCGGGCGGCCCGCCGTGAGCGGGCCGCCCGGATGGATCGCAGGGTCAGGAGATCCACCCCTTGACCTGGGCGATCGCCGCGGGGGCGTCCGTGCCGAAGGCGGGCGTCACCTGCAGGCTGGTCACGCCGGCCTCGGCGTACGCCGCGATCCGCTCCTTCACATAGCTCTCCGGGCCCACCAGGTTGGCGGCCTCGAGCCACGCGAGCGGGACCTTCGCCTCCGCGTCGCGCTTGCGGCCGTCGAGGTAGAGGTCCTGGATCTCCTTCGCCTCCGCCTCGAAGCCGTAGCTGACCGCCAGGTCGTTGTAGAAGTTCTTCCCGCGGGCGCCCATGCCGCCGACGTAGAGCGCATAGACGCCGCGCATCTGGTCGAGGTAGGCGCGGGCCTGGTCCGCGTCGTCGGTGACCGCCAGCAGACCGCCGGCCGCGATCTCGAGCGGGCGCAGGTCGGGGGAGCGCTTCGCTCGACCGGCGGCCAGCGCCTCGCCCCAGACCTGCGCGGCCTTCTCCGGGTGGAAGAGGAAGGGCAGCCAGCCGTCGGCGACCTCGGCGGTCATGGTGACGTTCTTGGCGCCGAGCGCCGCCACCCACAGCGGGACGTCCGCGCGCTCGGGGCGGTTGAGGAGCTTGAGCGGCTTGCCGAGGCCGGTGCCCTGGTCGGCAGGGAGGGGCAGCTTGTAGAGCCCGTCGCTCTCCAGGCGCTCGCCGCGCAGGCCGGCGCGGAGCAGGCCGATGATCTCGCGGGTGCGGGACAGCGGCTTGTCGTACGGCACGCCGTGGAAGCCCTCGATGACCTGGGGGCCGCTCGCGCCGAGGCCGATGATCGCGCGCCCTCCGGAGACGTTGTCGAGGCCGGCCGCGGTCTGCAGGAGAGCCCCCGGCGTACGGCTGTAGATGTTGAGGATGCCGGCGCCGAGCTCGACCGTCTCGGTCTTGGCGGCGAGGTAGCCGAGCAGGGAGACCGCGTCGAAGCCGTACGGCTCGGCCACCCAGATCTGGTCGAGACCGGCATTCTCGAGGCCGACCACCTGGTCGGCGGTCTCACGCGGGTTGCCGAAGTACGTCAAGGGCATGGAGAGCTTCATGAGCCGGAGGTTACCGCTCGGTCACCGGACCGGCGGTGGCCGCTCGTCGTCCGGTGGCATGATCGAAACCGTGACTGACATCAGGTTCGGCTACAAGGCCTCCAACGAGCAGTTCGCTCCCACCGAGCTCCTCGACTACGGCGTGCTCGCCGAGGAGTGCGGCTTCGACTCCGTCTTCGTCTCCGACCATCTCCAGCCCTGGCGTCACGACGGCGGCCACGCCCCGTTCGCGATGACCTGGCTCGGCGCCCTCGGCGCGCGCACCGAGCGGATCACCATGGGCACGTCGGTGCTCACCCCCACCTTCCGCTACCACCCGGCGATCGTCGCGCAGTCGTTCGCGACCCTGGGCTCGCTCTTCCCGGGACGCGTCATCCTCGGCATGGGCACGGGCGAGTCGATGAACGAGGTGCCGCTCGGCCTCGAGTGGCCCGACGGCAAGGAGCGGTTCGCCCGCTTCCGCGAGGCTGTGCGGATCATCAAGCGGCTGTGGAAGGAGGACCGGATCACCTTCGAGGGCGACTACTACAAGCTCGACCGGGCCACGATCTATGACAAGCCCGAGATCCCGGTGCCGATCTACCTCGCCGGCTCCGGCCCGGCCGCCACGAAGTACGCCGGTCGCTCGGGCGACGGCTATATCACCACCTCCGGCAAGGGTCGCGAGCTCTACGAGGACACGCTGCTGCCTGCCGTACGCACCGGGATCGAGCTGTCCGGTCGCAAGCCGGAGGACCTCGACATGATGATCGAGGTCAAGGTCTCCTTCGACCACGACCGCGACAAGGCGATGGAGGCGACCCGCTTCTGGGGGGCGCTCGGCCTCTCGGCCGAGCAGAAGCACTCCGTCGAGGACCCGGTCGAGATGCAGCGGCTCGCCGACGAGCTGCCGGTCGAGGCGACCGCCAAGCGGTTCATCGTCTCCACCGACCCCGACGAGCACGTCGCGCGGATCAAGGAATACCTCGACATGGGCTTCACCCACCTCGTCTTCCACGCGCCGGGCCCCGACCAGGCCACCTTCCTCAAGCTGTACGGCGAGGAGATCCTCCCCAAGCTGCGCGCGCTCTGAGCTGAGCCCGGGCCGACGCCGGCGGTCCGCGCGGACGCCGGCGTCGCCTACTCGGCGTCCGCGCGGTCGCGCGGCGGCGACATCAGCCGCCGGGGGAGGGCGAGGAGCAGGAGGGCCAGCAGCACGCCGAAGGCCACGCCCGCGACGATCGCGAGCGTCCGGTCGAGCACCATGTCGAACATCAGGACGCTGATCCCGACGATCAGCAGCGACAACGTGGTCAGCACGCCGCTCATCAAGCGTCGCGCGGTCCCGACGACCCGCTCCTTGATGTGCCGCCCGGAGAGGCGCTGGTGCACCCGGATCGCGGTCATGATGAGGACGGTCGTGAGCAGCGCGAGGACGACGAGCGCGAGGAAGAGCCCGCGCTGGGCGCCGTCGAGGTCGCGGAACCGCTGCTGGAAGGGCAGGGTGAGCAGGAACCCGGCCGTGAGCTGCGCCCCGGTCTGCATGACGCGCAGCTCCTGGAGCAGGTCGTCCCAGAGCCGGTCGAGGCGCTCCTCAGGCGTCTCGCGGCGGCCGTCTCCCTGACGTCGCGAGCCATCGTCCGCCGGGTCTGCCGAGTCCACCCCGCCAGTGTCGCGCCTCTGGTCGTCCATGGCGAGGCGCCGGTTAGATTGTCCGCCATGCCGTGGACCCGGGGTGACGCGCTCACCGATGCTCACCGCAGCCGTCTCGTCACCGCCGGTCTCGACCCGCAGGCGCTCGCCGGGCTGTCCTACCGCGCGGTGACAGGGCCGCTTCCGCAGTGGTGGCACGAGGGCGGCAACGCGCTCTACCTCCGCGACGGGTTCGACCTGCCCGCGCGGCTCGTCGAGCTGATGGTCACCTACCCGTTCCGCGACGCCCTCGTCGTCGTCGGCACCGACCTCGAGGCGCTCACCTGCCTGCTTCTCGGCGGCGACGGTGCGACCGTCTACGTCGGGCGCGACAGCCATCTCTCCGCCGGCGAGATCTACTGCGGCGGCGGCTCGGCGGTCATCCTGACCAGCGGCGTGGTCGGCACCTCCCGAGCCCAGGTCGACGCGCGCAACGGCGGCTCCGTCGTCGCCGACCACGACCAGCTCTGGGCGGCCGGGGTCTACATCGCGACCGACGACATGCACCGCCTCGAGGACGCCGCCACCGGCCAGCGGATCAACCCGTACGGCGCCCACATCCGCCTGCGCAGCCACGTCTGGCTGGGCCGCGACGCCGTCGTCACCGGCCACGTCGAGATCGGCGAGGGGGCCGTCGTCGGCATGCGCAGCCTGGTCCGCGGCCAGAAGGTGCCGCCCGGCACCGCCGTGGCCGGCACCCCCGCCCGGATCATCCGAGAGGGCGTCGTGTGGCGAGGTGAGGACACCCCCTGACGCTCGTGTGACACCCACCGTGCGCTCTGCACTCTGGATGTCACACGGGCAGGCCGAGTTGCTCGATGACCTCGGCCCCTGGGACCTCGGCGAGCAGGCGGCCGGGGAGCAGCAGCTTCGAGCGTCGCAGGCCGGAGCCGATCACGATGTCCGACTGCGTCAGCACCGACGCATCGACGAGGAGCCGCCACTGCTTGGGCAGCCCCACGGGGGTGATGCCGCCGTACTCCATCCCGGACTCCTCGGTCGCGCGCTCCATCGGGAGGAAGGACGCCTTCCTGACGTCGAGGAGACGCTTCACGAGGCGGTTGACGTCGGTGCGGAGGTCTGAGCGGACCACGCAGGCGGCGACGCGCTCCTCGCCGTCGCGGCGGCCGGAGACCACGACGCAGTTGGCCCCGGCGTCCGCCGGCCGGGCATAGGCGGCGTTGAACGCGGCGGTGTCGGCGAGGTCGGGATCGATCTCCGCCACGCTCACCTGGGTGGCCGCGGGCCACCCGGAGAGGGCGGCCGAGACGGGATCGGCGACGAGGTCAGGGCGGTCCAGGACGGGCAGGCGCAGCAGCTCCATGCGTCCAATGGTCACCCATGGTTCACGTCGTGCTGGCTGGGTGGTCGTCACCGGCCGACACCGTGGAGCCATGAGCGAGCGTCAGCGAGCGACCATCGAGCATCTCATGCGGCCGCGTCCGTATTCTGTCGTTGCCCTGACGGGGGTGGCCGCGTGAGCGAGCGTCAGCGAGCGACCATCGAGCATCTCATGCGGCCGCTGGTCATCGGGCACCGCGGTGCCCCCGGATACCTCCCCGAGCACTCCCTCGCCTCCTACCGCCTGGCGCTGCGCCAAGGCGCCGACGCCCTCGAGACCGATGTCGTGATGAGCAAGGACGGCGTCCTCGTGCTGCGTCATGAGAACGAGCTCAGCCGCACGACCGACATCGCCACCCGCCCCGAGTTCGCCGACCGGCGTACGACGAGGATCGTGGGGCGCAAGAAGCTCACCGGATGGTTCACCGAGGACTTCACCTACGAGGAGCTCTACGGGCTGGGGGCGCCGACGGTCGCCGACCGGATCATCACGCTCGACACGCTGCTCCTCCTCGTGGCCGAGGAGTCCGGGCGTCGGGGGCACCGCATCGGCCTCCACGTGGAGGTCAAGCATCCGTCGTACTTCGCCGGGCACGGTCTCCCGATGACCCGTCCGCTGCTGGAGACCCTGCGTGACCACGGGGTCGACCACCGCGGCTCGCGGGTGTGGATCCAGAGCTTCGAGGAGGACTTCGTCCGCCGGATCAGCCCGCTCACCGAGCTGCCGCTCGTCCAGTTGCTGGATCCCTCGTGGGGCCGGGTCGACTGCCACGCCATCGCGGCGTACGCCGACGCGATCGGTCCCAAGAAGTCGATGGTGCGCAAGAAGGGGCAGCCCGCGACCGGCCTGGTCGGGGACGCCCACCGGGCCGGTCTGAAGGTCTTCGTCTGGACGTTGCGCGCCGGGCGCGACCAGGCGACGCGGCTCTACGAGGCCGGCGTCGACGGGGTGTTCGCCGACTACCCGGACCGCTGTGTCGCGGCGCTGCGCGAGCTCGCCGTCGACCGCGGGATGGAGGAGACGGCCTGACGCCGGCTGTCCGAACCTCGTCCCCCGGGCGCCGACCCGGCATAGTGTGGAGGCATGCCAGTCACGACCGGCGACCGTGCCGTCCTCGACGCGGCCCGCGCGGTGCTGCTGCGCGATCCGAGGGCCTCGATGTCGGCGGTGGCACGCGAGGCGCGGATGGGGGTGGGCGGGCTCTATCGCCGCTACGCCAACAAGCAGGAGCTCTTCCGCGCGGTCTGCGACGACAACCTGCGCCGCTACATCGCGCTCGGCGAGGCCGCGCTCTCCGACGGCGAGGACCCGTGGGCCGCGCTCGGCGAGTTCCTCGGCCACGTCGTCGATGACGGCGTCCACCAGCTCACGCCGTGCCTGGCGGGGACGGTCGTCGTCGACGACGACCTGGCCGCGCTCGGTGAGCAGGCGAACGCCGTCACCGACCGCATCCTGCGTGCCGCGCGCGGCAGCGGCATGATGAGGCCCGACGTGAGTCGCGCCGACCTGACCCTGCTCGTGGAGCAGATCGGCAGCCTCGACCTCGGCTCCCCGGAGCGTACGGCGGCACTGCGCCGCCGCTATCTCTCGCTCATCCTCGACGGCCTGCGGGCCGGGGCGGCGTCGCGGCGCCTGCCCGGCCCGCCGCCGGAGGACGACGAGCTCTCGGCCCGCTGGGTGATCTGAGACCGGGCCGGGGATCGTCGCATCGCCTCAGCCGCGTCTGCGTCGTGCCCCGGCGACCAGCGCGACGCAGAGGCCGACGGCGCCGCCGAGGACCCACGGCACCGGCAGGAGGAACCGGATGTCGTCGCCCTCGACGACGTCGGTCTGCACCAGTCCCCAGATGGCCACGAAGGTCAGGAAGACCAGGCCCATCACGAGGTGGCCGATGTTGACCACGTGTCGCCCACCGCGCCGGTCGTCCCGGCTGGCGGGGCCGCCGGTCGGGGGAGGCGGGGGAGGTGGTGTGGCCGTGCCGTCCGTGCCCGGCAGTTCGGCGGTGGGGTCGTCGTCGTACGTGCTCATCGGGTGCTCCGTTCTCCGAGTCGGTCGCTGCGTGTGGCGTGGTCCTCGTCGACCACCTCGATCGACCCGACCGAGAGATCGGCGTCGATGGTGATCTCGGGCGCATCGCCGGCGGTGCCGGGGCGGACGTGGTCGAGGGTGTTGTCGATGCCGCCGCGGCCCTCGTCGAAGAGCCGGACGTTGCCGGGGCCGCCGACGTGGCCGTGGGCCTCGACGGTGAGCTCGTCGGGGACGATGACGCGGATGCGGCCCATGTCGCCGTCGAGGCGGAGGGTGCGACCGTCGAGGGCCTCGAGGTCGGCCACCGAGGTGAGGTCGAGCACCACCTCGCCGACGTTGAAGTCATAGTCGGCCGGGACCTGGGCGGCCGTCGCCGGATGCAGCGTCCGGTTGCTGTCGTGGAGGTCCCACTCGTGCGCTGCGGCGCTGCCGGCGAGGACGAGCGTGCCGATCAGACCGAGGGCGATGAGGCCGCCCGCGCGGCCCCACAGCGACCCGAGCACGAGCATCGCGCCGATCACGCCGAGGGCGAGGGCCGGATAGGCCGGACCGGCGATGTCCGCACCGGCGACGTCGACGACGCCGAGCAGCCCGTCGGCCAACGCGATCAGGCACAGCGTCGGCAGGAAGAGGAGCGGGCCGCGCCGGCGCGGGTCCGGCGGTCGCACCCAGGTCGGCGGCGGGACCGGGGCCGGCCCGGCGGGCGCGGGTCCATGAGCGGTCGCGTCCTTCGAGAGGTCGACCCGTCCGGCGTACGGCGCGGGCGCCACGGGGTCGGTCGGCCAGGGCGCGGCGGGCCTCGTGCCGCCGGGGTCGCCGGCCTGCTCCCCGGATCGGCCGAGCCTCGTCCACGCGCCCTCGCGGCGGGTGAGCAGGACGAGCACGACCAGGGCGACCACGATGAGCGGCCACGGGAGGTGGAAGCGTCCGACGGTGTCGCCGAGGATGGCGAGGAGGGCGATCCCGCCCGTGACGTAGAGGACGAGCGACCGGCCGCGTGGATCGACCTTGATGACCGCTTGCTCCCGGCCCTCCTCCGGCACGAACAGCCAGCCGACGGCGTAGAGCAGCAATCCCGCGCCGCCGAAGAAGACGAGCACGACCAGGCCCACCCGGACGATGATCGGGTCGATGTCGAGGTGGCGGGCGAGGCCGCCGGCGACGCCGGCGATGTGGCGGCCCTCGGGGCTGCCGTGGACCGTCCGCCGCAGGCGGGAGAGGTCACGCGCCTCCTCGGCGCTGACGTGAGGTCCGGACGGGCCGGGGGTGCCGGTGCCTCCCGGTCCGCCGCCCGAGCCGGGCGACGGGGGATCGGTCGGAGTGGTGGTCATGGTGTCCAGCGTGGCCGGTCCCCGCCGCCGCAACCATCGGGGACGCCCCTGATTCGCACCGTGGCGACCCCGAGACCGCGACCTGCTGGATCGGGGTGCTCCCGCATGGCCGCGCGCTCGGGCACGTGTGACGATGGTGGCGACGATGACGACCCCAGCCCCCACCCCTGTGACCCCGGCGCCCCACGCGGCGGCGGGGCCTCCACCGCGAGCGCCCCGACGAGCGTTCCGCGACACCGAGGCCTCGGTCATCGGCGGGGTGGCGGCCGGGATCGCCCGCCACCTCGATGTGCCGGCGCTCGCCGTG
Source organism: Nocardioides eburneus (assembly GCF_040838215.1). Lineage (NCBI taxonomy): Bacteria > Bacillati > Actinomycetota > Actinomycetes > Propionibacteriales > Nocardioidaceae > Nocardioides > Nocardioides eburneus. The sequence continues at coordinate 68,718 of NZ_JBFPJR010000016.1, forward strand.
CGTGCGTTCTTCGTCCTCACCGCGGTCCTGGGCGGCCTCGGCGTCGCGCTGTACGCCGGCCTGTGGATCTTCCTCCCGGCCGCGACGCCGTTCGAGCGGTCCACGCCGGGGGCGGAGAGCGCGTCCCGGGGCGGTCGCCGACCGCCCCGGATCGGGAGGGTGATCGACAAGGGGCCGGCGATCGCGCTGGTTGTCCTTGGCTTCGGCGGGGTGCTCCTGCTGGAGTCGGCGATCGGCAGCTGGCTGCTCTTCTGGCCGGTGCTGCTCGGCGTGATCGGCGTCGCCCTGCTGTGGCGCCAGGCCGACGAGGCCCAGCGTGAGCGCTGGCTCGACACGACCGGACGGCTCGACCCGGTGCGGATGGTCTTCGGACGGGGCGGCTGGGCGTCGTATGCCCGGGTCGCCGCCGGCGTCGTCCTCGTCGTCGTCTCCTTCGGCCTCTTCACCCTGCGCGGCGGCTCGGCGGCCGATGCCCGCGACCTGACCGTCGCCTTCGTCGTCGGGATCGTCGGGATCGCGGTCGTCGTCGGGCCGTGGGCCTACCGGCTCGTCACCGACCTCGCGGCCGAGCGCGCCGAGCGGGTCCGGACCCAGGAGCGGGCGGACGTCGCCGCCCACCTGCACGACTCCGTGCTGCAGACGCTGGCGCTCATCCAGCGCAGCGCCGACGACCCGGCCACCGTCGCCCGGCTCGCCCGCGCCCAGGAGCGCGACCTGCGCAGCTGGCTCTACGACGACGTCGGCTCGCCCGACGAGACCTTCGCCGCCGCGTTGAAGGCGGCGCTCGCGGAGGTCGAGGACGACCACGGCGCCAGCGTGGACGTGGTGGTCGTGGGCGACGCGCCGCTCGACGCGACATCGGCACCGGTCGTGGCGGCGGCGCGGGAGGCGGTCACCAACGCCGCGAAGCATGCCGGAACCGGCCGGGTCGACGTCTACGCCGAGGTGGGACCGGACGCGATCGAGGTGTTCGTGCGGGACCGGGGCCGTGGGTTCGTCCTCGACGACGTCCCCGGCGATCGGCACGGCGTGAGGGACAGCATCATGGCGCGGATGGCGCGCCACGGCGGACGGGCCGAGGTGCGCTCGGCACCCGGCGAGGGGACCGAGGTGCGGCTGCGCCAGCCGCGGGAGGAGAGCAACGATGAGTGAGGCCCGGGTGGTGGTCGTCGACGACCACGCCATGTTCCGCAGCGGCGTTCGCGCCGAGCTCGCCGGCCAGCCCGGCGTGCAGGTCGTCGGCGAGGCCGAGGACGTCGACACCGCGGTGCGCGCGATCATGGAGCAGGCGCCCGACGTCGTACTCCTCGACGTGCACCTGCCCGGTGGTGGCGGCGTCGAGGTGATGCGGCGGGCGCCGAGCGTCGACGGGACGCCGCGCTACCTGGCGCTGTCGGTCAGCGACGCCGCCGAGGATGTCATCGGGACGATCCGCGGTGGAGCCCGCGGCTACGTCACCAAGACGATCACCGGCCCCGAGCTGGTCGCGGCGATCGTGCGCGTCGCCGACGGCGACGCGGTCTTCTCCCCACGCCTGGCGGGCTTCGTGCTCGACGCGTTCGCGGGGACGGGCCTCTCGGTCGACCTCGCGGACGTGGACGAGGACCTCGACCGGCTCACCGAGCGGGAGCGCGAGGTGATGCGGCTGATCGCACGCGGCTACTCCTACAAGGAGGTCGCGGGGGAGCTGTTCATCTCGATCAAGACGGTCGAGACCCACATGTCCAACGTCTTGCGCAAGCTCCAGCTCTCGTCGCGTCACGAGCTCACCCGGTGGGCCTCGGATCGACGGCTGCTCTGAGCCCGCCGGGCTGAGCCGTCGCGCTGAGCCAGCGGGGCAGCCCGTCGTACGACGCCCGGATCCCGGCCTCTAGGATCTGCGTCCATGACCACCGTGAAGTCGATCCTGCTCGTCATCCACCTGCTGGGCTTCGCGGCCCTGTTCGGCGGACTGCTGGTGCAGGCGAAGGAGCCGGTCAAGAAGGTCAACGGCCTGATGCGTGACGGCATCGGTACGGCGTTCGTCCTCGGCCTCGCGCTCTTCGGGATCGACTCCGCCCAGGACTCGCCGGGCGCGGCCTGGCACTGGAAGATGACGGTCAAGCTGGTCGTCGCGCTCATCATCCTGGTCCTGGTGATGATCAACCTCCGCAAGGAGCGCATCCCCAACGGCCTGTGGGGCGGCCTCCTCTTCCTCACCGTCGCCAACGTCTGCGTCGCCGCCATCTGGCACGCCCACTGAGGCCTGCCCGGGTGCACCACACCGGACCGGACGGCGCCGCCTGTCGCGGCGGCGCCGCCGAAGGCCGGAGCCCGGATCAGTAGGCGACCGAGATGTGCGCCCGGGGGTGCTCACCCTTCTCGATCTCGTCGATGATCGCCATGGCGAAGTCGGCGCCGGAGATGGTGGAGCCGCCCTCGTCGTCGAAGAGCGCCACCTCGCCACCGACCCGGAAGACGCCGGTCTTCTCGCCGGCCGCCCAAGCACCGTAGCCGCCCGCCGGGCTCACGAAGACCCAGTCGAGCTCCGCGGGAGCCGACGTCGCCAGCCACTCGCGGACGGCGTCCATCTCGGTCGCCTCCGCGCGGAACTGCTCGGGCACCTCGCCCTCGACGAACCGGGGCGCGCCGGCCTCGGGACGCAGCGAGGAGAAGCCGCCGACCGCGATGAAGCGGGCTCCGGCGGCGGCCGCCGCGGCGGCGTACGTCTGGTAGAGGCCGAGCACGGTGCCCGCGGTGTCGCCGCGGGGCGAGAGCGTCGCGACGACCGCGTCGGCGCCCGGGATGATCCGGGTCGCCTCCTCGGCGGGGCCGTGCTCGTAGGTCACGCCCGGTACGGGCTCGGCGGGAGCGTTGCGGCTCCAGGAGATGACGGTGTGGCCGCGGCCTGCGGCCTCGGTGGCGAGGTTGGTGCCGGTGTAGCCGGTCCCGCCGATGAGCGCGATCGTGGACATCTCGGACTCCTTCGTCTGAGTGGGGTCGGACAGGTGGATTCAACCGCGGACCGGCGCCGGCATTCCCGGGTGACCATCGGTTCCGGGTCTGTCGGTCTCGGAGCCTAGGCTGGTTCCGAGATGACTACGTCCGACCCCGCCGCCCTGTTCGCGCTCCCCGACGCGCCCCGACCTGCCCGCCGAGGCCCGAGCGCCGAGCAGCTGCTCGAGGGGCTCAACGAGCCGCAGCGGGCGGCGGTCGTCCACGAGGGCGCGCCGCTGCTCGTCGTCGCCGGCGCCGGCTCCGGCAAGACCCGCGTGCTCACCCGGCGGATCGCGTGGCTGATCAGCCAGCGCGGCGCCCATCCCGGCTCGATCCTGGCGATCACCTTCACGAACAAGGCCGCGGCCGAGATGAAGGAGCGAGTGGAGGATCTCGTCGGCCGGCGCGCCAGGATCATGTGGGTCTCGACCTTCCACTCCGCCTGCGTGCGCATCCTGCGCAAGGAGATCGACCGACTCGGGATCAAGTCGAGCTTCACGATCTACGACGCGCAGGACCAGAAGCGGCTCATGCAGCTGGTCCTCACCGACCTCGACCTCGACCCGAAGCGCTACCAGCCGGCCCAGGTGCTCAACTGGGTCTCGGACCAGAAGAACGAGCTGCGCGACGTCGACGAGGCCCGCAAGGACGCGCGCAACCAGCTCGAGGAGACCTTCGTCGCGGCCTATGCGGAATATCAGAAGCGACTGCGCCAGGCGAACGCGCTCGACTTCGACGACCTCATCATGACGACGGTCCACCTCTTCCAGGCCTTCCCGGAGGTGCGTGAGACCTATCGCCGGCGCTTCCGCCACGTTCTCGTGGACGAATATCAGGACACCAACCACGCGCAGTACGCGCTGGTCCACCAGCTCTGCGCGGAGCAGATGGACGACCCGGCGTACGACGACGGGCCGCGCAGCGAGCCCGCGGAGCTCATGGTGGTGGGTGACGCCGACCAGTCGATCTATGCCTTCCGCGGCGCCAACATCCGCAACATCCTCGACTTCGAGCAGGACTTCCCCAACGCCACCAGCATCCTGCTGGAGCAGAACTACCGCTCGACCCAGACGATCCTGACCGCCGCCAACACGGTGATCAAACACAACAAGGGCCGCAAGGAGAAGCGGCTGTGGAGCGACGCCGGCGACGGCGAGCGGATCGTCGGTTACGTCGCCGACGACGAGCATGACGAGGCCCGGTTCGTCTCCGACGAGATCGACAAGCTCGCCGACGAGGGCCGCAAGCCCTCCGAGGTCGCGGTCTTCTACCGCACCAACGCCCAGTCGCGCGTGTTCGAGGAGGTGTTCATCCGCACCGGTCAGCCCTACAAGGTCGTCGGTGGGGTCCGGTTCTACGAGCGGCGCGAGGTCCGCGACGCGCTGGCCTACCTCCGCATGCTCGCCAACCCCGACGACCAGGTCAGCCTGCGCCGGATCGTCAACACACCCAAGCGCGGCATCGGCGACCGGGCCATCGCCTGCGTCAACGCGCTCGCCGAGCGTGACCGGATCACGTTCTGGCAGGCGCTGCAGCGGGCCGACGGCGCGCCCGGCCTCGCCACCCGCAGCCTGGCCAACATCCGTGGCTTCGTCGCGCTCGTCGAGGAGTTGCAGCAGCTCGTCGAGGCGGGGGAGCGGCCCGACGTCATCCTCGAGACGACGCTCGACAAGTCGGGCTACCTCGCCTCCTTGGAGGAGTCCGACGACCCGCAGGATGCCACCCGGGTGGAGAACCTCGCCGAGCTCGTCGCGGTCGCGCGGGAGTTCTCCGACGACCCGGTGGCCGGACCGAGCGCCGACCCTGCCGATGTGGATGCCGGGACCGTGGCTCCCGGTCTCGACGACTTCCTCGAGCGGGTCGCGCTCGTCGCCGACTCCGATCAGATCCCCGAGGGCGAGGAGGGCGTCGTCACGCTCATGACGCTCCACACCGCCAAGGGGCTGGAGTTCCCGGTCGTCTTCCTCACCGGCCTGGAGGACGGCGTCTTCCCGCACGCCCGCGCCCTCGGCGACAGCACCGAGCTGGAGGAGGAGCGCCGTCTCGCGTACGTCGGCATCACCCGCGCCCGGGAGCGGCTCTTCCTCTCCCGGGCGGTCGTCCGGTCGGCCTGGGGCGCGCCGTCCCACAACCCCGCCAGCCGCTTCCTCGACGAGCTGCCGGTGGACCTGGTCGACTGGCGTCGTACGGAAGCGGCGATGGCGAGCTGGGGCCGTCCCAGCCTGGCTGGCGACCGCTGGTCCGCCGACCGCCCCGGTCAGCGGCTCGGCACGCCCACGGCGGCCGGCCGGCGCAACTTCTCCTCAGCCGCCCTTCGCGCCGACGCCGCCGCGAAGTCGAAGCCCGCGCGCGCCGTCCCCTCGCTCGAGCCGGGCGACCGCGTCACCCACGACACCTTCGGCCTCGGCACGGTCGTCTCCGTCGAGGGTGCGGGGGAGAAGGCCGTCGCCTCCATCGACTTCGGCTCCGAGGGCGTCAAGCGGCTGTTGCTCCGATACGCCCCCGTCGAGAAGCTCTGAGCGCCGCCCCAGCGCGCACTCCGCGGCGTTGTCGTCGCTCGGCGGTCGCTTCGCTCCCAGACCGCCTTCGCTCCTCCGCCTTGCGGGGGCCACGTCGTTCAGACCCGCACTGGGACGACGCTCAGTCCAAGGGCAGCAACGGTCGGCGGCCGAATGCGTCGAGCAGCCTGAGCTGCAGCGATGCCTCCGGTCGCAGCGTGCCGCTGGGGCCCTCGCCGTACGCGCCGAAGGCCAGCATCTCGTCCACATACGGTGCGACGAGCTCCCACAGAGCGCGTACGACCGCCGGGTCGAGGTTCTCATCGAGGCCGGCGCCGCGGCGCAGATCCCACGCATGGACGACCAGATCGACGAGCCGGAAGCGGAGGAACGCGGCCACCGGGATGTCTCCGTGGGGATGCGGCACCACGAAGCTCGGCGGTGCGGCGTCGAAGGCCGCCGCCTGCCTGGCGGCCGATTCACGTACGGCTGCGAGCGGCTCGCCGTCGAGCTGATCCCAGGCGATCGCGGCCCGAGCCTCGTCGCGCGGGACGCCGGCGAGGAGCAGCGCCGTGAAGTCGTTGCCGGTCACCACGTGCGCGACGAGCTCGCGCACGGTGACCTCCGAGGGCGTCGGGAGGTCCCACGAGTCTGCAGGCAGGCGGCGTACGGCGCGCTCGAACTCAGCCGAGGCGGTCCTGATCAGCTCCACCGCGACAGGCTACGCGAGCGCGAGTGGTCGTCCGCGGCGTGCGCAGGCGTGACCCGCGATCGAGTCGGTGCCCGATTTGATGCCGCACGAGGCACCACAACGCCGGACTCGAGGGACCACAACGCGGGACTCGAGGGACCAGAACCCTCGACTCGACTACTGGTTGGCGTCGGGGTCGATGCCGTGGGCCTTGAAGGCGGCGTCGGGGTCGACCGGGTCGCCGCCGCCGGGGCGGACCTCGATGTGGACGTGCGGACCGGTGACGTTGCCGGTCGCGCCGACGTAGCCGATGACCTGGCCCTCGGCGACGGTGTCGCCGACGGAGGTGCCGTACTGGCTCTGGTGGCAGTACCAGATCTCGGTGCCGTCGGGGAGGGTGACGATCGTGCGGTTGCCGTAGGCGCCGCCCCAGGCGGTCGAGGTCACGACGCCGCGGGCGACGGCGTGGATCGGGGTGCCGTACGGCGCGGCGAAGTCGAGCCCGGTGTGGACCGTCGCCCACAGGCCGCTGACGTCGCCGAAGCGGCCGGTGAGGTGGTAGACGCCGGGCATGATCGGCAGCCCCCACTGGTTCTTCTTGATGAACGCGTCCTGGTTCTCGGCCTTCGCGTCGAGCTCGGTGAGCGCCCGCGCGCGCTTGTCCGCGGCGGCCTGGGCGTCGGACGTGCCGCCACCGGTGCGGCCACCACCCCTGCTGACGGGCACGTCACGGTCGTGGCCGACCTTGCCGACCGCGCTGCTGCCGGTGAGGGCGCTGGCGCTGGTCACGCGGGTGTCGGGGGCGGTCGGGCTGCCGGCGTGGGCGGTCACGAGCGCACCGCCGACGGCGGCGGCGATCGCGCAGGCGCCGACGGCGGCCGGGAGCGACGGAAGGCTCTTGAAGACCGACCGGCGGTCCGGCGACCGGCGGCGGCCACCGCCCTTGCCCTCGACGGAGACCGCGGGGAGCGAGGTCGTCGTGTCGGCGGTCAGGTCGGCGGCGTACGTCGCCGCGACGCTGATCCGCGGGAGCTCGATCGTCATCGAGTCGGGGGAGAAGAGCGGCGCGGTGGCGGCCGTCTCCGCCTCCGGCTCGGTCAAGCGGGTCGGGTCGACGGGGGCCACAAAGCGGCGCGGCCCGGGGAGCGTCCAGGCGGACGGGCTCGGGTCGGCCGGACGCGGCGGCGTGACGGAGAGGCGGAAGACGGAGCCGTCGCGGGAGGCGTCGTGGGGCACGTGCTCGACCCGCGGGTGCGGCGCGGTGTCCTCGAGGTCCGGGTCGACCAGGGCGCGGAGCTCGCCGGTCGTGATGCGGGCGTCGTCGTCCTCGCGCTCGTGGTGGTCGCGGTCGAGGACGGGCTCGTGGAGCACCAGCCGGGTCGGGAGCGGACGGGCGACCCGCTCCTCGACCGGCAGCGCGCGGCGCTTGCCGACGTACGGCGCCTTCGCCGCCGTCTCGACCGCGGTCTCCCCGGCGGGGACCGCGCGGCGCTTTCCGACGTAGGGAGAGGGAGGGGTCACCGACAAGATGTCCGTGTCGACATCGGCTCGGTGGTTACCCATGTGTTCATAGCTCCGCTGCTCGGGGTTCAGACGGCGAGCCCCGACTGTAACGGACCGAACAGAGCCGTCAAGAATCGCCCGGCGGCGGTCTGCACCGGCCCCATGCCGCTCCCGCGGAGGGCGCCGTACGCGTGACCTATTTCCGCCAGCGCCGTGGCGGAGATGCGACAGTGCATGGCCCGATGTGCCCGGCGTGGCGTACGTCACGTCGGGCGCCCTGGTCTCGTCGTCGCTCGTGACCGAGGTCTAGGGTGCATCGCGGACAACTTCGACGCGTGGCAGCGCAACGCCCCCGTTCGCGCGCCCGTACCGCAATACGAAAACCAGGTGGATCAGTGGATCTCATGGAGTACCAGGCGAAGGAGCTCTTCGCCAAGCACGGTGTGGCGACCACCCTCGGTGTCGTCGTCGAGACCGCCGAGGCCGCCAAGGCCGCGGCCGAGAAGATCGGCGGCGTGACCGTCGTCAAGGCCCAGGTCAAGGCCGGTGGCCGAGGCAAGGCCGGTGGCGTCAAGCTCGCCAAGACCCCCGACGAGGCGTTCGAGTACGCCTCCAACATCCTCGGCATGCAGATCAAGGGCCTCACGGTGAACCGGGTCCTGGTCACGCCGGCGACCCCGCCGGAGGAGGAGTACTACTTCTCCTTCCTGCTGGACCGCTCCAACCGCCAGTACCTCTGCATCGCGTCGGTCGAGGGCGGTGTCGAGATCGAGGAGGTCGCCGAGACCAACCCCGACGCCATCCAGAAGATCGGCATCGACCCCGGCGCCGGCGTCGACGAGGCCAAGGCCCGCGAGATCGCCACGGCGGCCGCGTTCCCCGAGGCCGTCTTCGAGCAGGCCGTCGAGATGATCCAGGCGCTCTACAAGGTGTTCGTCGAGGAGGACGCCACGCTCGTCGAGGTCAACCCGCTCGCGCGGCTGGCCGGCGACAAGCTCGAGGCGCTCGACGGCAAGGTGTCGCTCGACGACAACGCGTCCGAGGTCCGTCACCCCGAGCACGAGGAGTTCGAGATCCGTGAGGAGGCCGACCCGCTCGAGGCGAAGGCCAAGGACCTCGGTCTCAACTACGTCAAGCTCGACGGTCAGGTCGGCATCATCGGCAACGGCGCGGGCCTCGTCATGAGCACCCTCGACGTCGTCGCGTACGCCGGCGACGACCACGGCGGCGTCAAGCCCGCCAACTTCCTCGACATCGGCGGTGGCGCCAACGCCCAGGTGATGGCCAACGGCCTCGACGTGATCCTCAACGACCCGCAGGTCAAGAGCGTCTTCGTCAACGTCTTCGGTGGCATCACCGCGTGTGACGAGGTCGCCAAGGGCATCGTCGGCGCGCTCGACATCCTCGGCGACGAGGCGACCAAGCCGCTCGTCGTCCGCCTCGACGGCAACAACGTCGAGCTCGGCCGTCAGATCCTCAACGACCGCAACCACCCGCTCGTCACCCAGGCGTTCACCATGGACGAGGGCGCCGACAAGGCCGCCGAGCTGGCGAACGCCTGAGACGGGGAGAGAAGAACATGAGCATCTACCTCAACAAGGACAGCAAGATCATCGTCCAGGGCATCACCGGCGGCATGGGTGCCAAGCACACCGCCCTGATGCTCGACTCCGGCGCGCAGATCGTCGGCGGGGTCAACGCCCGCAAGGCCGGGACGACCGTGACCCACAAGGACCACGACGGCAACGACGTCGAGCTGCCCGTCTTCGGCAGCGTCGCCGAGGCGATGAAGGAGACCGGCGCCAACGTGTCGGTCCTCTTCGTCCCGCCGGCGTTCACCAAGGACGCCGCGATCGAGGCGATCGACGCCGGCATGCCGCTGATCGTCGTCATCACCGAGGGTGTCCCGGTCCAGGACACCGCCGAGGTCTGGTCCTACCTGCAGGGCAAGGACACGCGCATGATCGGCCCCAACTGCCCCGGCATCATCACGCCCGGCGAGTCGCTGGCCGGCATCACGCCGCACACCATCACCGGCAAGGGCCCGGTCGGCCTCGTCTCCAAGTCGGGCACGCTGACCTACCAGATGATGTATGAGCTGAAGGACTTCGGCTTCTCCACTGCCATCGGCATCGGCGGCGACCCGATCATCGGCACCACCCACATCGACGCCCTCCAGGCCTTCGAGGACGACCCGGAGACCAAGGCGATCGTGATGATCGGCGAGATCGGCGGCGACGCCGAGGAGCGCGCCGCGGCCTACATCAAGGAGCACATCACCAAGCCGGTCGTGGGCTACGTCGCGGGCTTCACCGCTCCCGAGGGCAAGACCATGGGCCACGCGGGCGCGATCGTGTCCGGCTCCGCCGGCACCGCCCAGGCCAAGAAGGAGGCCCTCGAGGCCGCCGGCGTCAAGGTCGGCAAGACGCCGTCCGAGACTGCCGCGCTCATGCGCGAGATCCTTCAGGGTCTCTGAGCCCCCTTCCGCTCCACGCAGGCGCCCCGCACCGGTCACGGTGCGGGGCGTTTGCCTTGCCGGTCCGGTGCGCGCGCTCGGCCGACGACCGAGCGCGCCGGATCACAGGTGCGCGAGCCGGTCCGCCGCTCGGTCGGCGAGCCAGACGAAGTCGGCGGCGTTCATCCGCACGGACTTCGACGGGACGAAGCCGAGCTGCGCTACCCCGTCACCCTGGCGCGCGACGGCCATGAGATAGGTGACGTCGCTGGTCTTGGAGGTCTCGACGACGACCCGCCAGACGCTCACCTCGCGGCTGCCCTCGGCGCGGGTCGAGATCCGCGTCACGTGGCTGCCGAGCTCACGCTTGCTGCAGCTGCCGAGCTTGTCGCGGATCGTCGCGACGAACGCCGCGGCCGCCCGGGGGCTGCCCAGTCGGCCGATGGTCTCGGTCAGGCCGAACGCGGGGTCGAGATGGTCCGCGGTCGGGATGACGAAGGTGCGGGTGAGGTCTCCGGTGACCTTCGCGGTGTCGAAGCTGGTCTGGTCGCACCGCGTCGCCGCCAGGTTGGTGTGGGCGGCGGCCGGGGCGGTGCCGACCCAGGGCTTCGTCACCCCCGTGACCGGGGGGAGGTCCGTCTCGCCGAGGAGGGCGGGGTGCTTCCCGACCGGCAGTGCGGGGACGTCGGTCGCACGCGGCGCCTTCGTCGCACAGGCGCCGTGCCCGGGAAGGGTGCATGTGCGCTCGACCGCGGCGCCGAGGAGCTTCGTCGCGCGGGTCAGCGCAGGCTTCGTGCGCCCCGGCACGGTCGTCGCGACCGAGGTGACGAGGGCGCCGGTGCGGGCGACGCCGACGACGACGGCCCGCTCCGGGGCGTTCCAGTTGCGCAGCCCGACCACGGTCGCCTCGTCGCCGACGCCGGTCACCGACCGGGTGTAGAGCAGTTGGACGCGGGGCTCCTGGCAGCCGGCGTACCACTGCAGGGCGCGCTGGTAGGCCGCCTTCGCGGCCGTGCTGGAAGCGGAGGCCTCCGTGGCCTGGCCGGCCGTGACCGCGCGGCCGGGGCCGGTGTAGCTGCGGGCGAGCGCCGCCTCCGCCCTCGGGTCGGCGGACCGCGCCCGCTGGCAGGGCAACGAGAGGCCGGTGCCGCGCTTGTTGTCGGCCGTGATCGTGGTGGTCCAGCGTCCGCCGAGGTCGGCGGCGACGTCGGCGGAGTCGAGCAGGTCGCCCGAGCCGAGCGGATAGGCCGTGTCGCCGGTCGGTGTCGTGGTGTCGTCCTCGCTGCGGGTGTGGAGCGCTAGGGTGCGCAGGCCCGGGTGGGAGTCGGCCTCGTGGGCGACGAAGAACCCGGAGCCGACCAGTGCGGCCACGGCGGCGGCGACGCCCGCGACGGTGTGGGTACGACGCCGGGTGGAGCCGGCGCGGGTGAGGATCGTGCTGCGGGGCCAGCGCTGGGCGGCGACCACCTGGCCCATCGGCTCGAAGACGGTGAGGATGCTGCTGGCGGGCAGCCCGCGCGCGGCCGAGAAGGCCGCCGTCGCGGCCTGCAGCTCCCGCTCGGCGCGCGGTTGCGTGATGGCGACCTCGCGGGCCAGTTGCTCGAGCGAGACCGCGCTCAGGTGGGCGAGCAGCAGGACCTTGCGCTGGGTGATCGTGAGCTTGCCGAGCGCGGCGAGTGTCGCCCGGACGTCCTCGGGGATGTCCTTGTCGCGGTGGAAGTGTGGCACGGAGTGGCGCCGCTGCGCGCGCGACCAGGCGAGCGGGCGCACCCAATCCTCGCGGTCGTGGGTGTCCGGGTCGAGACGGCGCACCTTCCGCCAGTGGTGCCAGGCGATGACGAGCGCGTCACGGACGGCCTTCTGGGCCGCGGACAGGTCGCCGGTCAACGCCCAGGTCTGCAGGAGGAGCCGTCCGCGGACGTCCTTGTAGAACGACTCGAACGCCTGATGCTCAGCTGCTGCGGTCCCCATGACAGGCGGTGAGACTACGTCACCGCTGGTCACCCGTGGTCATGGACGGCCGCCGACGGCGCGGATGTGGTGTCGGCGTGCCTTCCGCGCCCGCCCTGCGTCGGGGGTGAGGATGGGCCCCGATGGCCTCCTTGCTGCAGTCTCCGCCCCGCACCCGACGCACCGCCGCCGAGGTCCGCGAGGACCTGCGTCACCGTCGCCCGCTGGTCGCGGTGGCGCTCCTCGGTGGAGCCGCGGCTGCCCTCGGTCCGCTGGTCGTCTGTCTCGCCGTCGGGGTGGTGGGCTGGTTCCTGAGCGACGCCGGCGCCCACGGCACACCGTCGGACGCCCTCCGGGTCGGCGCGCTCGGCTGGCTGATGGCGCACGGCTCCGGGCTCGTCGTCTCGGGCGCGCCGGTGACCGCCGTGCCGCTCGGGCTCACGCTCGCCTGCGCCTGGGCGATCTGGCGGGTCGGGCTCCGCGTCGGTGACTCGGTCTCCGGCCACGGCCCCGACCTCGACGCGCTCGCCGACGGCGAGCGTGACCTCACGGTGCCGGTCACCGCCGGCCTGTTCACGCTCACCTACGCCGTCGTCGCCGGTGTCGTCGTGGCGTTGGCCGGCTCCGCCGAGACCTCGCCGAGCACGGCCGGCGTGGTGGCCTGGTCCATCGGGCTCTGCGTCCTCGTCGGCGGTACGGCGATCGCCGTCGGCTCGGGGCGCGCCGCCGGCTGGGTGGCGCTGCTGCCGCCGGTCGTGCGCGCGACCGCGGCGACGGTGCGCACGATGCTGCTGGTCTGGCTCGGGGTCAGCGCCTTCGTCCTCGTGGCGGCCCTCGTGGTCGACTTCGGCACCGCCGTCAACGTGATGTCACAGCTCCACCTCGGCGCCGGCAGCGGGACCCTCTACACCCTGCTGAGCCTGCTCGTGCTGCCGAACGCGGCGGTCTTCTCCTCCGCCTACCTGCTCGGGCCGGGCTTCACCGTCGGCGTGGGCACGGTGGTCAGCCCGACCGCCGTCGCGCTCGGGCCGCTGCCCATGTTCCCTCTCCTCGCCGCGCTGCCCGACCCCGGGCCCCACCCGGCGTGGACACCGGCCCTGCTCGCGCTCGCGCCGCTCGTGGCGGTCGTCGCCGTCGTACGCGTGCAGCGGCGGCGGCCCACCCTCCGCTGGGACCACGGCGCCCTCCGCGGCGGCTGCGCCGGCGTGGTCTCCGGTGTCGTCATCGGTGTCGTCTCCGGGCTCGCCGGGGGAGCGGTCGGTCCCGGGCGGATGGCCGACGTCGGCCCGTACGCCGGTCAGGTGCTCGTCCACGCCATCGCCTGGTTCGGCGTGGCCGGCGTGCTCGCGGGCCTCGCGATGACCTGGTGGCAGCGCCGCACTCCGCCGGCCGACGTGGAGGCGGGGATCCCGGCCGAGCGCGTCTCGGCGTCCGCGTCGACGAGCGCGACGCGCGAGGACGACGCCGCCGAGGCGGAGCGGACCCAGAAGGTCGCCCGGGTCGACGTCGACCAGACCCGGAAGGTCGCTCGTCCTCGGCTGGGCGCGAGGACGACACAGCCCGAGGAGCCCGCCGAGCCGTCGGAGAAGTCGTCCGGGAAGTCCGAGGAGTCCCCGACGCCCGAGAAGTCGGCCGACGGGCCGGCTGAGGATCCCGGCGAGGACACGGCCATGACCGAGGTGATCGACGCCGCCGACGAGCCCGCCGAGAAGCCCGCCGACGAGCCCGGTCAGTAGACTTCCCGCCGTGTCGAACCCCCTGCGCCTGGTCGTCCTCGTCTCCGGCACCGGCTCGAACCTCCAGGCGCTGCTCGACGCCTGCGCCGAGCCGGCGTACGCCACCGAGGTGGTCGCCGTCGGCGCCGACCGCGACGGCATCCTCGCGCTCGAGCGCGCCGAGCAGGCCCAGATCCCGACCTTCGTGCTGAAGGTCGAGGACTTCGACGCCCGCGAGGCGTGGGACTCCGCGCTGATGGAGCAGACCGCGGCGTACGCCCCCGACCTCGTCGTTTCCGCCGGCTTCATGAAGCTCGTCGGGGCGTCCTTCCTGGCGCGCTTCGCCGGCCGCTTCCTCAACACGCACCCGGCGCTGCTGCCGTCGTTCCCGGGGATGCACGGCGCGCGGGACGCGCTGGAGTACGGCGTCAAGGTCACCGGCGCGACGCTCTTCGTCGTCGACGAGGGCGTCGACACCGGGGCGATCGTCGCGCAGGCGGTCGTGCCGGTCGAGGACGACGACACCGAGGAGACGCTCCACGAGCGGATCAAGGTGGCCGAGCGGCGGATGCTGGTCGACAGCATCGGCCGGATCGCCCGCGAGGGTTTCCACCTGGACGGCCGACGGGTTCGGTTCGGGGCGGCGCGGCCGATACAGTGAGGGCACACGACTGGCGCGGGTGGGTGACCACCGGGGAGTGTTGCCCGAGGACGGGCAGAGTCGGCATCGACCGCCTGGGTGCCCTCGTCGAACAAGCGACCCGATGAGGAGTGTGGCGTGACCACTGACCAGATCGCTGTGAAGCGCGCGCTGGTGTCCGTGTATGACAAGACCGGTCTCGAGGACCTGGTCAAGGCTCTCCACGAGGCGGGCGTCGAGCTCGTCTCGACCGGTGGATCGGCGAAGCTGATCGCCGACCTCCGCCTGCCGGTGACGAAGGTGGAGGACCTCACCGGCTTCCCCGAGTGCCTCGACGGGCGGGTGAAGACGCTGCACCCGCGCGTCCACGCCGGCATCCTGGCCGACCGCCGCCTCGACTCCCATGTCCAGCAGCTCAAGGACCTCGAGGTCGAGCCGTTCGACCTGGTCGTGGTCAACCTCTACCCGTTCCGCGAGACGGTCGCCTCGGGCGCGGCTCCCGATGACGTCGTCGAGCAGATCGACATCGGCGGGCCCTCCATGGTCCGCGCTGCCGCGAAGAACCATCCGAGTGTCGGCGTGGTGACCTCGCCGGCGCAGTACGCCGCGACCATCGAGGCCGTGCGGGCCGGCGGTTTCACGTTCGAGGCGCGCAAGCGGCTCGCCGCCGCGGCGTACGCCCACACCGCGGCGTACGACGCCGCCGTCGCGGCGTGGTTCGCGCAGAGCTACGCGCCCAGCGAGGACGGCTGGCCGGAGTTCGTCGGCTTCGCCTACGAGAAGGCCTCCACCCTGCGGTACGGCGAGAACCCGCACCAGGGCGCCGCGCTCTACCTCGCCGACGGCCGTCCGGCCGGCCTGGCGAGCGCCGAGCAGCTGCACGGCAAGGAGATGTCCTACAACAACTACGTCGACACCGACGCCGCGCGCCGTGCCGCCAACGACTTCGGCGAGCCCGCGGTCGCGATCATCAAGCACGCCAACCCGTGCGGGATCGCGGTCGGCGCCGACATCGCCGAGGCCCACCGCAGGGCGAATGCGTGCGACCCGGTGAGCGCCTTCGGCGGCGTGATCGCGGCCAACCGGCCGGTCTCCGTCGCGATGGCCGAGCAGCTGCGTGACACGTTCACGGAGGCGATCGTCGCGCCGGCGTACGACGACGGCGCGCTCGAGGTGCTGCAGAGCCTGCCGCGGGGCGGCAAGAACATCCGGATCCTGGTCGCGCCGGTCGAGGGCGGCGCCCCGGTCGAGACCCGCCCGATCTCGGGTGGCCTGCTGATGCAGGAGGTCGACCACGTCGACGCGCCCGGGGACGACCCCTCGTCCTGGACGCTCGCGACCGGCGAGGCCGCCGACGAGCAGACCCTGGCGGAGCTCGCCTTCGCCTGGAAGGCCGTGCGCGCCGCGAAGTCCAACGCCATCCTGCTCGCCAAGGACGGCGGCGCCGTCGGCATCGGCATGGGACAGGTCAACCGCGTGGACTCCTGCCGACTGGCCGTGGAGCGCGCCAACACCCTCGCCGGCGACGAGCAGCGGGCCGTGGGCGCCGTGGCCGCCTCGGACGCGTTCTTCCCGTTCGAGGACGGTCCGCAGATCCTCCTCGACGCAGGAGTGAAGGCGATCGTCCAGCCGGGCGGCTCCGTGCGCGACGAGCTCACCATCGAGGCCTGCCAGAAGGCCGGCGTGACGATGTACTTCACCGGCACCCGGCACTTCTTCCACTGACAGGCGCTCAGCATGAGGCGGACGGCTCACCCCAGGCCCGGAGCGTGGAACCCAACCGTACGACGGAAACGCGGCGCCTCATCCCGAACCACGACCGACAGGATGCAACCGTGACTGCACAGAAGCTGGACGGCACCGCGACGCTGAAGGCCATCAAGGCCGAGCTGGCCGAGCGGGTGGAGAAGCTCAAGGCCCAGGGCGTGCGCCCGGGTCTGGGGACCGTGCTGGTCGGCGACGACCCGGGATCGCACTGGTATGTCGCCGCCAAGCACAAGGACTGCGCCGAGATCGGCATCGAGTCGATCCGCGTCGACCTGCCCGCCACCTCGACGCAGGACGAGGTCGAGGCCGCGATCGACGAGCTCAACGCCGACCCGGCCTGCACCGGCTTCCTGGTGCAGCAGCCGACGGGGCTCGACGAGTTCGCCCTGCTCTCGCGGGTCGACCCGGCCAAGGACGTCGACGGCCTCCACCCCTACAACCTCGGCAAGCTCGTGCTCGGTGAGCCCGGTCCGCTGCCGTGCACCCCGGTGGGCTGCATCGAGCTGCTGCGGCGCCACGGTGTGGAGCTGAACGGCGCGGAGGTCGTCGTGGTCGGTCGAGGCATCACCGTCGGGCGCCCGCTCGGACTGCTGCTCACCCGCCGCTCCGAGAACGCGACCGTCACGCTCTGCCACACCGGCACCCGTGACCTCGCCGCCCACACCCGCAACGCCGACATCGTCGTCGCCGCCGCGGGCGTCCCCGGCATCATCACCGCCGACATGGTCAAGCCCGGCGCCGCGCTGCTCGACGTCGGTGTCTCCCGCGTCGACGGCAAGATCGCCGGCGACCTGGCCGCCGACGTCTGGGACGTCGCCGGCTGGGTGTCGCCCAACCCGGGCGGCGTGGGCCCGATGACGCGCGCCATGCTGCTCTCCAACATCGTCCAGACCGCCGAGCTCGCCGCCGGGAGGCTCTAAGTTTGACCCTTGTGCCCCCCAAGACCAGCGGCTCCGGAGCCGACGGCACCCCCGACGAGGTGCCTTCGGCCCCGGATTCGGTCGCGCCGCGTCCTGCGGAGTCGGCCGACGCCGCGGGGGAGGGGCCGGGTGACCCCGTCGAGGTCGCGCCCGTGGAGCACGAGCCTCGGCGGCATCCCTCGACGATCGGTGGCGCGGTCTACCTCGTGATCCTCGCTGCGACCATCGTGGGGATCGTCATCGTCTCCACGGGACGCTGGCGGACGGGCGTGCACTGGATGGGCGGCGCGCTCGTGGTCGCCTCCGGCGTCCGGGCGATCCTCCCGGCCCGGGACGCCGGCATGCTCGCCGTACGCAACCGCTGGTTCGACGCCGCGCTCCTCGTCGCCACCGGTGTCGCGCTCTGGATCCTGGCGTCCAGCGTCCCCGATGTCTGAGACCCCCTGACGTACGCCGACGGCCGGCCCGGTTCTCCGGGCCGGCCGTCGGCGTCGTGCGGGTGGTGGTGCGAGGAGAGGGCGGTCAGGCCTGCGGCGTCTGGCCGTTGTCCTCGATGGGGACCCACTGCTGCTTGGCGTAGTCCCAGCGCCAGCCGTCCTGCTCGTAGACCGGGAGCTCGCCCTCGGCGGCGGGCTGGGCGGGCTGCTGCCACGACTGGCCCGAGATCTGGGTCTGCTCGTTCGGGAGCTCCTGCTGCGGCGTCTGCGCGGCCGGCTGGCCCCAGTCCTGGGCCGCGGGAGCGGCGGGCTGCTGCGCGTACTGCGGGGAGGCCGGTGCCTGCGGGCCGGCGGCCTGCGCCCAGGGGTCCTGCTGGTTCCACTGCTGCTGCAGTTGGTCGGGCGCACCCCAGCCCGGGGCGACGGCCGGCTTGGCGGTGGCGAACTGCCAGCCGGAGCCCGGCACGGGCTCCTCGGCGCGTCCCCACAGGAGCGGGTAGACCACGCCGGCCAGGATGGCGCCGAGGAGCGGCGCGATGATGAAGAGCCACAGGTCCTTGAGCGCGTCACCACCGGCGAAGAGGGCCGGGCCGATCGAGCGGGCGGGGTTGACCGACGTACCCGTCAGCGGGATCGCCACGAAGTGGATGGCGGCGAGGGTGAGTCCGATCGCGAGCGGGGCGAGGCCGGGGTGCTCGTTGCGGGTGTCGGTGGTCGCCAGGATGATCAGGACGAAGATGGCCGTGAGCACGAGCTCGGCGATGAGGGCGCCCCACCAGCGGATGCCGCCGTCGCCGAAGGAGTTCTCACCGATGAAGAAGTCGGTGGAGTCATAGCCCTTGAAGCCGTGGGCGGTGATCCAGACGAGGAAGGCGCCGACGATCGCGCCGACGATCTGCGCCCCGGCGTAGTAGGCGGCCTCGATCCAGGAGATCCGGCCGGAGATGGCGGCGCCGACCGACACGGCCGGGTTGAAGTGGCCGCCGGAGATGCGGCCGAAGGCGTAGACGGTGACGACGATCGCGAGGCCGAAGGCGAGGCCGACGGTGCCGACGAACGAGGCGTTCACCTCCCGCTGGTTGGCGATCCAGGCGGCCGTCGCGGCGCCACAGCCGAAGACCACCAGGATCAGGGTGCCGATCGACTCGGCGGCGAGCTTCTGCACGAGTGTGGGTGCGGGCACCGCCGGGGCCGGCGGCATCGGTGTCGTCGTTTCCTCAGTCATGTCCCGTGAACTGCCCTTCGGTGTGAGAGTCGAAACCCGACTCGGTCTGCGCAAGACGTCTGAACAACATGCGGGTATGACGGCACTCTAGACCTTTCGGACTCCGGGTCCGGGGTGCGAAGGTGGCCCGGGACGGGGGTGTCACCGACGTCAGGTATCTTGACGTCAAGGGAATTTCCGTCTCGTCACTGCATCCGCATGTCAGGAGTCGCCGCACCCATGGCCAAGATCATCTACACCCACACGGACGAGGCGCCGCTGCTCGCGACGTACTCGTTCCTGCCGATCATCTCCGCGTACGCCGCGAAGGCCGGGGTGGAGGTGGAGACCCGCGACATCTCGCTCGCCGGCCGCATCCTCGCGCAGTTCCCCGACGAGCTGGGTGACAAGGCGGTGCCCGACGCGCTCACGGAGCTGGGCGAGCTGGCCAAGACGCCCGAGGCCAACATCATCAAGCTGCCCAACATCTCCGCCTCGATCCCGCAGCTCAAGGCGGCGATCAAGGAGCTCCAGGCCCAGGGCTACGCCGTCCCGGACTACCCGGAGAGCCCCGCGACGCCGCAGGAGCGGGAGATCCGCGCGAAGTACGACAAGGTCAAGGGCTCCGCGGTCAACCCGGTGCTGCGCGAGGGCAACTCCGACCGCCGCGCGCCGGCCTCGGTCAAGAACTACGCGAAGGCCCACCCCCACACCAACAAGCCGTTCGACGACGCCTCGAAGACGACCGTCGCGACGATGGGCGCCCACGACTTCAAGAGCAACGAGAAGTCCGTGACGCTGCCCGCCGACGACACGCTCTCGATCGTGCTCGAGACCACGGCCGGCGAGAAGGTCGTCCTCAAGGAGGGCCTCAAGGTCCTCGAGGGCGAGATCGTGGACGCGACCAGGATGTCGGTCGCCGACCTGCACGCCTTCCTCACCAACGCGCTCGCCACGGCCAAGGCGGAGGACGTGCTCTTCTCCGTCCACCTCAAGGCCACCATGATGAAGGTCTCCGACCCGATCATCTTCGGCCACGTCGTGAAGGCCTACTTCGCCGACGTCTTCGAGCGGTACGGCGCCGACCTCGCCGCGGCCGGCCTCTCCGCCAACGACGGCCTCGGCGCGATCCTCGCGGGCCTCGACACGCTGGAGAACGGCGCCCACATCAAGGCGGCCTTCGACGCGGCGCTCGCGTCGGGCCCGCGCCTGTCCTACGTCAACTCCGACAAGGGCATCACCAACCTCCACGTCCCCTCCGACGTCATCGTGGACGCCTCCATGCCGGCGCTCATCCGCAACGGCGGCAAGCTGTGGGGCGCCGACGGCGGCGAGGACGACACGCTCGCGGTCATCCCGGACAGCTCCTACGCCGGCGTCTACCAGACCGTCATCGACGACGTGAAGAAGAACGGTCCGCTCGACCCGGCGACGATCGGCAGCGTGCCGAACGTCGGCCTCATGGCGCAGGCCGCCGAGGAGTACGGCTCCCACGACAAGACCTTCGAGATCCCGGCTGCCGGCACCGTGCGTGTCCTCAACGCGGCCGGTGAGACGCTCCTCGAGCACGACGTCGAGGCCGGTGACATCTGGCGCGCCTGCCAGACCAAGGACATCCCGGTCCGCGACTGGGTCAAGCTGGCCGTCAACCGCGCCCGCGCGTCCGAGACGCCGGCGATCTTCTGGCTCGACGAGTCGCGGGCCCACGACGCCGAGCTGATCAAGAAGGTCGTGGCCTACCTGCCCGAGCACGACACCGAGGGTCTGGAGATCAAGATCCTGACGCCCGAGCTGGCGACGGCGTACTCCCTCGAGCGCATGCGCCGGGGCGAGGACACCATCTCGGTGACCGGCAACGTGCTGCGCGACTACAACACCGACCTCTTCCCGATCCTCGAGGTCGGCACGTCGGCCAAGATGCTCTCCGTCGTCCCGCTCATCGCGGGCGGCGGCCTGTTCGAGACCGGTGCCGGCGGCTCCGCGCCGAAGCACGTCCAGCAGCTCGTCGCCGAGGACTACCTGCGGTGGGACTCGCTGGGTGAGTTCTTCGCGCTGGTCCCGGCGCTGGAGAAGTACGCCGAGCAGGCCGGCACCCCGGGTGCGACGGTCCTCGCCGCCGCGCTCGACCGCGCGACCGGCAGCTTCCTCGAGAACGACCGCAGCCCGGGCCGCAAGCTCGGCACGATCGACAACCGCGGCTCGCACTTCTACCTGGCGCTCTACTGGGCGCAGGAGCTCGCGACCCAGACCGAGGACGCCGACCTCGCGGCCGCGTTCAAGCCGCTCGCCGAGTCGCTCGCGGCCAACGAGGAGAAGATCGTCGGGGAGCTCCTCGCCGTCCAGGGCAAGCCCGCGGACATCGGCGGCTACTACCGACCCGACGACGCCAAGGCCTCCGCCGTCATGAGGCCGTCCGCGACCTTCAACGAGGCGCTCGCCTCGTTCTGACCCATCGCCGGGCCGGCCCACTGGTCGGCCGGGCCGGCGTGAATGGTTGGCCGAGTCGGCGTCCATGGACGCCGACTCGGCCCGTGTCGCTCGATCGAGTCGGCGCGTGCGCACGGACGACGTGCGCACGCGCC